>CAMCZE010000065.1 GCA_945885655.1 Bacteriovorax stolpii
CCAAATGAAAGCGGTGAATCGGGATCAGGGATTTTAAATCTCCGACCATAACCACTAAAAAACTCTTGTTCAAGTTTTCCATTTTTAACCAGTCCATCTTGATCAGAATACTTTGAGTTCACATTTAATTTTGAATTTTGAACACCAAAGAGAGTACCTAAGTGATTACGGCGAGACTTAAGTTTTTCAAGCATCAGAGCAGTCACGGGACCTGGCAGATGAGAGTTTTCAACGATCTCAATCCAATCTCTTTCAGTAAGAGTCATGATTCTTTTAGTCATCCAAACGGCATCATCATTTGTAGGAGAATAAAGTACAGAACTTTCAAATGGCAGAACAACATTTTCAGAAAATATCTTCCCATGGGCCCATGAAAGCATGTTCACACTTTCTGGAATATCTGTAAGTGCGTAGGGAATTATTAATGAGTTCAAAATTCTTCTTCCATCAATAATTTCTTCAGCAACATATCCAACCGACAGATTAGGAATTGTGTTTTGATCTTCCATGATGATCAAGTCTTGAGCATAAAAGAATGGTTCATTTTCTGGCCGGGAAGTTATCCATCTCTCAATATCTCTATTGACAGTCGCCTGAAAGTCTAAAAGAAATTCATCACGTTCTTGGACAGTATTAAAATCAACTCTTAAACTTTTTAAATATTTAACTGCTGGAACTTCATAACCAAGTTTTCTTAAAAGATTTTTTCTTAACAAAAAATTGTGAACTTTCGGACCTATGTAGGCCACATAAAAGGACTGATCTTTGGCCACAGTAAAACGATAATTCTCAGAGCGGGTAATCGAATTTGAAACAAACGCCACATCATCAAGTTGGTCTTTAAGTGGTAACTCATCAAGTGCTGAATCAAAACTTCCACCTAATCTATTTCTCCAAATATCATTTTCACTTGGATTAAGTTCGGCGAGAGTCCATGAGCCACGAGTATGTTTTGATTTTTCTAAATAATACTGATGGGCCTCTTCAGGAAGTAAAACTTTTCCATCTAGAACAAGATCAGTAGCAGGATAACCACCGTACTGAAGAGGGATAGCACCGGGAATAGGTTTGTAACTACCTTGTGCAAAGGCAAGTGAGAGAATCGCAAAGTAGATAACAATAAAGCGTTTGATGGCCGTGATTAACACGTAAGTATCCTTTTTGGGTTCTAAGGATCTTAACTTGATGCGTTAAATTAAATGAGTAGGTGTGTATCTTTTTCAATTTTTAGAAACTACTTTTTGAATACTTTACGACAGAATCTAAACAAAATTAGAGATTAAGTGCTTTCGTAACATCTTTTACGGTTTGGGCAGGGATCTGCTTAGAAATAGAGGCCTTTTTGATGCTTTCAATCTTATAGATTCTTTTTAGGGCGGAAGTATTGATCTGCTCATAAAGCTCAACCTTAAAGCCCTTTGCCAAAGAGTCCATGATCTCTTGTTCAGTGAGATCGTGATCAACTTCAATATAATACACACTTGAAAAGCTGTTTAATGAACACAATAAAAATAATGCAAAAACAACAGCTCTAAGACTGAATTTTTTGACAGAAAAGATCACATTACATCCTTTAGAAAGTCTAATGAGTGTAACGCATTGAATGCGGTTCATAAGAGTACCCTGAATATTTTTCATTTCAGGGTACTATAACTATTTCGGTGATTTAAGTCTATTAGCGAGAGCAGTTTTCACTGATATTTAAGTAAAAACGTTTTTTAGCACGTGGTTTTGATTCGCCCTCTTTGTATACTTGAAGGTAAGCATAATCTTTGCAACTTCCGTCAGGTTGGTTGACGGTTTCGCACTTCATAGAAACTTTTAAAGGAATTTTAAGCAAATCCCCTTCAGATTCGACGCGGTAAATTGTTGGATTCTTTTCTTCGCCTTCCCACTTGATCGCCCCTTGAAGAGCACCTTTTTGATACTCAACTTTAACGATGGCCGGGAAAGAAAGGAAGTTTGAATCCCCTGCTGTTAAACGAAGTTCAAGATCAAATTCAGTAACTGCAGAAGCCCCACAAACAAGAATAGGTTTTTCACGGCTTGCTGAAGATTCTTGAGTCAATTCAGTTTCATTAAAAGTCACAGTCATTTTGGCCGCAGAAAAGCTAGAATCAAATGCAAAGTTACGAGTACTCAAGCTTTCAACGATCATTTTTTTGAATTCACCAGGAGCACGAACATCACTTCCAAGTTCATCTGCATAAATCATATGCTCAAACCAGCTTCTAGCATTTAGTGCTGGGTGGTTACGGGTAAGTCTCATTGTTTCTAAAGTGAGATCAGTAAATGCATGAAGACCTTTTTTACCCCTTAGGGATAGAGCTGAGGCCAGCATATCATTCATGGCACCGCCGTAGGCCTCACCTTCATCATGCAATTCATTTGTAAGGTAAAATCCCGTTTGGTTCATGATTCGAAAATCAAATTTACCAGGAAAATCGGCTCCACTTGTTTGATCTTCAACAACTAATTTTGCAACAAAATCGGCCATACCTTCAGAAAGACCGCCATAGCCGCCCTTAGAATCAGAAAATCCTAAATGTGGGCCCATCAAACGATCCATAACTCCGTGACCAAGCTCATGCCAGATGGTTGGATTATCACGAGCAAGATTGGGAGACTTCGCACTATAAGTTGTGAAGTTAATCGTATTATCTGTGTAATAAGCATTATCTTGCATGCCAATATCTGGATCAAAAAGAAAAGCATGGAAAGGTTTTGTTGAAAGTTCCGGATCAGTGAATCCCATTTGAGTCAAAGACTCCATAAGTGCTGTTACACCATAATAAACTTGGGCCTCATCAAAACCACTGTTGATATAAGCAAGTGGGTTGTGGTTTGCAAGACGTTCAGGGATGCGAGCAAGAAGTTCTTCTTGAGAAAGGACTCCGCGACCTTGAAAACCACTGATGGGATGAGCTTCCCAACCCTCAGCTGTTTTTTTCCAAGAAAGAAGATGGTTCACACTTGGATGAAGTTGGAAGTCGATATCTTTAAAAGCATCTTTTACAGCAGGGTGAAGATTGATCGTTGCATAACGACCCTCAAGTAAAAATCCTGAGGCAAAGTTATTGGTAAGAAGTGGCAAACCTTTTACAATGGCCTCTACTTTTCTTCTTATAGATGCTTCTGACCATAAATTCATCGCCTGCTCATATTCAGTCTCAGCAAGAAGTGGATGGTAACGGTGCTCAGGGAAACTTTCTGTGCTTAGAGCTCCTAGCGGATTTTCTCCAGCATCTCTGCGATTCACGTTAAGGTATTTAAGTTCTTTGACTTCGAAAGGAAGTTTTTCACCCGAGCTTTCAACTTCTTCATACATTGGGAAGATGTTTGCCTTAAGGGTTTGAACTCCTTCACTTTGTGGAAATTCGATGTAAGTTTTTTCGATCACTTTATTTTGAAAAAGAGAAATTGTAATAAAATGAGTACCACGACGACCTCTCACTTCCACTTGACGAACTAGCTCGCCATTTAACCACTCATCTTTGAACTTCATGCCTAAAACACGATTATCCATTCTATGGCCATAAACAACTCTCGTTACGTGATCACTAACGGCAGCTGAAAGCTCTTTTGACTTCAGAGAGGTTTTTGAAAATTTAGCTCTTTTATATTTTAAGAAAAGGAAACCTTCATTTTTTTTCGTTTTCTCATCAAGGTGCATTTCGGCCAAGATGAGTTCTTGAGTATTAAGGTGACTCCAAATACGAATGGCCGTTTTTGCGACAGGAATTTCTTGGTTAACTTGAACAAAAAGTTGAAATCGGCTTGTCGCAAGTTTTCTGTCTTCAATCAATTTAAAATCGTTAATTTGGTAATTAACACCAGTATCAAGCCTTGCTTTTTCCATCATTGTTTCAAGATCAGGACGTAGCTGACCTTTCTTAATTTGGACCTCATAGGCAAAAGCTGTTGAGTAGAGGGCCAGAGTGGCAAGAAATGCAAATATTTTCATAACATATCCTTGGAGTGGGAAAGTGCAGAGGTTTTAAACGATCTGTCGGAATTTCGCCAATTTTTATCAAAAAAGTAATTTTATGTTAGATTTGGTCTGGCACGAATAATGCACAGCACTGTTCCGCAGTTTTTTTTCTCATTCCATACATTTGTTGTTAGCATAAATAGGTCTAAATAAGGATTTTCATGATGAAAAAGTCGTATATTGTCCACGCCAAAAGAACCGCTGTTGGCTCCTTTAGTGGCTCTCTTTCAGGTCTAAGGATCGATGATATGCTGGCAGAGCTATTTAAGGACTATGCCAGTTTAAACATTCATAACCTGGCCGAAATTGATGATGTTATCATTGGCTGCGCAAATCAGGCCGGTGAAGACAATCGAAACTTGGCCCGCATGTCCCTCATTTTGGCCCAATATCCATTTAGCGTTCCAGGAACTACGATTAATAGGCTCTGTGGATCTTCCCTGGATGCAGTGATCGATGCTCATGCTCGCATTCAAGCTGGTCTTGGGGACTGTTTTATTGCTGGTGGTGCTGAGAGTATGTCACGGGCCCCTTATGTGATGTCTAAGGCCCAAAATTCATTTGATCGAACTCAGAAAATGTATGATACATCAATCGGTTGGCGTTTTGAAAATCCCAAAATGGCTGCTCTCTTTCCACTATTAGGAATGGGTGAAACAGCAGAGGAAATTCAAAACCTTCATCAAATCTCTCGAGAAGCTCAAGATCAGTTTGCACTTTTTTCTCATCAAAAGGCCACTGCGGCCCAAATAGCAGGCAAATTTAAATCTGAGATTGTTCCCCTCACTTTGCAAACGAAACAAGGCACAATAACTATTTCTTCTGACGAAGGCCCTAGGCCCGACACTTCAATAGAGAAATTGGCCAAATTGAAAGCAGCTTTCAGAAAAGATGGAACAGTCACAGCAGGCAACAGCTCCTCCATTAATGATGGAGCTAGCATGGTGGTGATTTGTTCTGAAGAGTTTCTTAGACGTCACTCCCTCTCGCCCCTTGTCGCAATAACTGGTGGGGCCGTTCATGGCCTTCATCCCAACACAATGGGCCTAGGTCCAGTGGGTGCGACTCAAAAACTTATGAAGCGGTTTTCTTATAAAATAAATGATTTTGATATTGTTGAGCTTAACGAAGCATTCGCTGTGCAGGCCTTAGCGTGCATAAAAGAACTTGAACTTGATCCAAGTTGCGTGAATAAAAATGGTGGATCCATTGCTATTGGACATCCATTGGGGGCATCGGGAACAAGAATTCTTACAACCATGATTCACCAAATGCAACGAGACTCCCAACTTAAAAATGGTTTGGCCACCATGTGCATTGGAGTTGGTCAGGGGATCGCCCTGAGTGTGGAGAACTGCAAATGAAATACATAGGCCTGGCCCTTTTGTTAATTTCCCACGGAGCTTTTGCTTGTTGGAAAATGCAGGGTACTCTGACTTCAGGACAAGAAGTTTTAAAGATCAATCAATTAGTCAGTCACGATAAAACGTATTCCTTAGGCGTGGGAGACATTATCATAAACTTTAAAATCCCAAGCTCTAAAAATGAAACTGTTTTTGATTATGAAGTGCTAGAAAAAAAATCTTTACGTCTAGAAAAATTGATTAACCACCGATTGCAAGTGGCCCTGGATAGGCCAGAGATCATCTCTGTTCAAAATCCAGATGACACTATTCTTCGTTTTACACTTAAGAAAATCTAAGGGGTTCTAATGAGAGAGATAAAATTATTTATTAATGGGGAATTCAGATCTTCCTCTAAAACATTCACTGACCATAATCCGGCCAATAATGAAGTTGTGGCCATCGTGCATTTGCCTTCTGATCAAGATATTGATCAAGCAGTCGATGCAGCCGAGGCTGCTTTTTATTCAACTGAGTGGCGTAATATGGATGTTACCAAAAGAGCGGAACTTCTTGAGGCCATTTCAGAAAAGATCAAAGAGCGCCGTACTGAATTAACAGAGTTAGAAGTTGCTGACTCCGGATCTTCATTGAGAAAAGCGAAAGCAGATGTTCATAATGCAGCTTCATATTTTAAAGTTCTTGCCGGACAGTTACGTAAATTTCAATTTGAAATCAAAGATGAAAGTGCCTCAAAAGTAGGATTTTCTCATAACTACAAAATATATGCGCCAGTTGGCGTTTGTGCACAAATCATTCCATGGAACTTCCCTCTTGTGATGGCAGCTTGGAAGATTGGCCCTGTTATCGCTTCTGGTTGTACGACGGTGCTTAAGACGGCTCAAGAGACACCTGTAACTGCTTCTATCCTGGCCGAAATCATGCGTGAGGTTGGTCTTCCAAAAGGAGTGGTCAATATCATTACGGGTGGAGTTCATGAGGGTGAACACCTTCTTAAAAATCCAAAAATTAAAAAGGTGGCCTTCACTGGTTCAACGGAAGTAGGAAAAAAAATCATGCAAGGTGCTGCCAAAAATCTTCAACGAGTGTCTTTAGAACTTGGTGGAAAATCTGCCAACATTGTTTTAGATGATGCTGATCTTTCGATAGCAGTTGATGGTGCACTTTATGCCTTTCTTTATCACTCTGGTCAGGCCTGTGATTCTGGAACAAGATTATTTGTTGAGGAAAAGATTTATTCAGAGTTTAAAGAGGCCCTCATTAAAAGAATGGGCGATGTTAAAGTAGGAATTCCGACAGATGCCAACACTGGCTATGGGCCGGTAATGAATGAGAAACAATTTAATCGTATTATGAATTATATCAATATTTCTAAAAAAGAAGGAGCAAAACTTCTTTTTGGTGGAGAGCGCCAATCAGGTGGAGAATTTGATAAAGGGTTTTATATCAAACCTACTCTTTTTGAAATCACTCCAGATCATACCATCTTTAACGAAGAGATCTTTGGGCCAGTTCTTGGAATGACAAAAGTTAAAGATGAAAATGAGGCGATCAAACTTGCTAATAAATCCGTATATGGTTTAGCAGGTGCTGTTTGGTCGAAGAATCCTGAACGTGCAAAAAAAATAGCACGCCAGCTGGAAACTGGCACCGTTTGGATCAATGAGTATCACCTCTTAAATCCAGGAATGCCATTTGGTGGTTATAAACAATCGGGTCTTGGACGTGAGATGGGTGAAGAAGGACTTAAAGCGTATCTCGAAGTTAAACACCTTTGGGTTTCTGATTGCGATGAAAGAACTAAAAAACCTTGGTTTGATGCCATCTTTTAAGATTAACAATCCTAAATGGGAATGAAGGCCGCAAGGAAGCGTATAGGAGAACGGAATATGAAAAAAAATTTTTCTGATTGTGTCATTCTTTTTGGTGGAAACTCTGAAGAGCGTAGAGTTTCTGTGGGGTCTGCACAAAATTTATCGTCTCAAATCCCTGAAGCAAAATTGTGGTTTCTTTCTCGTGAGGGAAATATCCATGAAATAAATGGGCCAGAACTCGCGGCCCACAAGAATCCTTTTATGGTGGAATTCGTGCCTCTTAATGGGCCCCACTATTTTTCGGTAAAAGAAAGCGTGGAAGGGCTTAAAGGCAAAACAGTTATTATAGCACTTCATGGCACCGAAGGTGAAGATGGAACTCTTCAGAAAATCTTTGAAGATGCACATATTGCTTTTACCGGTACAGGATCCCATGCCAGCGCTTTAAGTTTTGATAAAGTTGAAACAAAAAATATTGCCCGTAAAAACCATATTCCCGTGGTTGAAGAGATGACTGTAGGAGTTTTTACTTCTGAAGAATGCTCAAGAATCGAGGCGTTTTTCAATCAGCATAAAAAAATCGTGCTTAAACCTTCTGCGAATGGATCAAGTGTAGGTCTGTTTATCATTTCAACCATACAAGAACTTAAAGATGCCTTTAAAACAATTAAAGAAAAAAATCTTTCTCACTATCTCGCCGAGCCTTTTATCACTGGCAGAGAGATCACCGTTGGTATCCGTCATAAGGCCAATGGGGATATTTCTCCTTTGCCATGTTCAGAAGTTCGAGTGATTCAAGGCAGGCAATTTGACTATGAAGGAAAATACTTAGGTTCAGGTGTTGAAGAACTCACTCCAGCTCCTATTTCAGAAGATGAAACTAAAAAATGTCAGGATATTGCTCTCAGAGTTCATAAAATGATGGGATGTAAGGGCTATAGTAGAACAGATATGATTCTTACCCACGATGGGCCGATTCTTCTGGAAATTAATACTCTTCCAGGACTTTCGAGGGCATCTTTCATTCCTCAACAGCTTCGTGTTTTGGGTGAAGATCTTCGGACTTTTTTTCAAGAACAGATTAATTTATAAAAAGGGTCCACCATTCGGTGGACCCTCCATTTTAGAATAATGACAGGAAATTAACCGATAAGTTTAAGAGCACCTTGACCGTTCATGTTCGCTTGAGCAAGAACAGAAGTACCGGCCGCTGTTAAGATATCGTTTTTAGCTTTCTGAGCACTTGCCTCAGCATAATCCACATCACGGATACGAGAGTTAGCTGCAGATAAGTTCTCAACGTTAACTTGTAAGTTATTCGATGTAGACACTAATCTATTCTGAATCGCACCTAGGTAAGAGCGGAAACCAGACACTCTTTCAATCGCATTGTCCAAGTTACCAAGAGACTCTTGAGATGTTTGTTTTGTAGTAACATCTAGTTCCTGAACACCCAAACTATCAAGCTTAGAGTTTACTTGAGCGGCATTATAACTAATTCTATCTTGGAAAGCGTCGTTTTTAGCACCAATTTGGAAATCATACATTTGACCTTCGCCGTTAAGAAGTTTCTTACCGTTGAATTCAGTCACTTGTGAAATACGCTCAAGCTCAAGCTTAAGGTTTTGATACTCCATATTAGTCATGCCTCTTTCAACATCTCCTACAGTATCAGATGATGTTTGAACAGCAAGTTCACGCATACGAGTTAGGATAGATGACACTTCATTCAAACCACCTTCAGCAGTTTGAACCAACGAGATACCATCGTTGGCGTTTCTGTCAGCTTGTTTCATTGAACGAATGTTTGCTTTCATTTTTTCAGAGATCGCCAAACCTGCAGCATCATCTGCGGCCTTAACGATACGTGAACCTGATGATAGCTTTTGCAGATTCGAGTCAGCTTCTCTGTTACTGATTGTCAGCGAGCGCTGAGCAGCAATTGAAGAGACGTTTGTGTTAATACGAAAACCCATGAAATCCTCCTTGGTTTATTGCCTCATCCTTTCCGTGATGATCAGTTCCCAACCTTGAGAGACTTGATAAGCTTCCATGCTTAAGTTTTTTTGTTAATGTCATTCACACCGTGATTGACATGAACCTTCTCGGAGATACAAAAAGCAACTTAAGGAAAATTCCTCAACAATTTTTACATCTATTTCCTGATCACCATGGTCTGTGAAAACCATAAAATCAGATAATTAAGAGTGGTTTTCTTCTTCTTTTCCGACTGCTATAATGGAGTAATGAACCTTGCGACACCAATTCTTATCTGTGATCAAAGTGAGGAGTTCCGTGGACTCCTCCGTGATATGTTAACCAAACATGGTTTTTTCCATGTTGTGGAAGCTGCTTCTCCAGAGGAAAGCCTCCTGGGACTTAAATCTCATGAGAAATCATTATTCACGATCATTCGTGATGATTTTCTCAATGAAGAAATCATTCAATTGTTAATTAAAAATAATACCTACGTGATCATGGCCCAGCCTGAGAAACCACAGACAACTGCCTATGCTGCACGACTAGGCGTCTTACATTTTTTAAGTTTCCCATTCTCTTCTCAAAAGCTCTTAGAAAAAATAAACCAGATTCTTTAGTGGTATTCGGAGTAAGGAAGATTATTAATCCCCATCCAATATTTCAGATCGACTTCAACATTTCTATCGAAGTCTTCCATTTCATATTCAGTTTTTTTAACGAGAATTTTGGCGTACGTAAGAACGTTTCCATAATTCCATTGGCCTAGGTCAAGGCTCACCATACGAGTCCATGTTCCCGTGTTAATAAATGTTGTGCCATCGTTATAAATTCGTATCGCTGGGTTATGAGTGTGCCCAACAATCAGTACTCGTGTTTCAGGATTTTTCTCAAAATACTGACGAGTCAAACTCTCATAGTCTTGAAAAAGCTCTAACTCTTTCACAAGATCTTCAATCACTTGCCTAATACTTTTTTTCACCATATAGAAATGCCAAAACCGCACCATAATAAAATAATAAATATTTGAGAGCATAAATCTTAGGGTGAAAAACGTATCAAATAAGACCCCATGAATCAGGAAATGTTTAATCGGTCTCACGGCATTAATAAAACTTCTTTCTTGTTTATACTTATTGATCACGTTGGTGACGTAATAAGAACCCCATGGTGGAATAAAATATTTATCCCCATTAAGAGTTTCCACAATAGCATTCTCTTGATCAAAAAAATGAGCTCGTTCATATAAGTGACCATGCTGAATGCTCACTCCTTTGGTCGGTACATAAGTAGAGATGGCATTAGACAGAGTGAATGATTTTGCATACTCACCAAAATGAGACGCAAATTCAGTTTTTAATGAATCAAAGACAAACTCAGCATCATGATTACCGATGATATAAACAATTTTTTTATCGATTTTGGCCATGAAGCTTTTCATGGCATCCAGCACACCTTTGTGGGCCTCCATGATCATACGAAGTTTTGCTAATGCGGCCTTTTCACTCCAAAACTCATCATCAAAAAATTCAACATATGGAACAGATAAAAAGTCTAAAAAGTCCCCATTAATAATAAGCTCAACTTCTACATCTTGGTAGTCACCAGATGAATAATAATTTAAAAAATCAATAAGTTCGTTATCATAATGAAAATCCTCTAGAAGATTCCTTTTACCCTTAATCATCTTACCTGCACCAAGATGCAGGTCTGAAATCACGAGAATGACTTTTTGAATGTTATTCTTTTGATGGGATTTCATAGGCCTTCTTACCGAATAAAAGTTCAACTTCTTGGAAAGCAGGACTTACCGGCATAAAGACCACCGAATCCGCTGTTTTATTTTCAATCTCCACTGTTTCAGAATGACCAGACTCTACAGAAATAAATTTTAGATTTTTTTCTTTAACCATGAACTTTCCTATCTGAGTGGAAAGTGACTGATTCTCTATAATGACCGTAAATTGATTTTTCTTTTTTTCGGGAGACTCCACACTCATGCTGCGATCTTGTATCTTAACAATAAAAGCTAACGAATTTTCTGCAGCTTGGGCAAACAAAGGAATAAAGAAAAGAAGCCCTATTTTCATAACATAAACCTCAATTCCGATAATTTCTTCACTTCATCTCTCAATTTAGCAGCTTCCTCAAACCTTAGTCCAGAAGCCGCTTCTTTCATCATTTCTTTAAGCTCTTTAATTTTAGCATCAATTGCCCCAGGAGATAGCTTCTGGTCGGAAATTTCCTTATTCCGAGCCTTCTTGTCGGCTTTTTTGGTCCCTCTAAGAACCTCAATCACACCTCCACTAACTTTTTTATTCACCGTAGTCGGAGTTTGAGAATGAAGTTCGTTATAGGCAGTTTGTTTCACCCTACGCTCTTCTGTAACCTTCATGGCCTCAAGGATGCTTGGGGTCTTTTTAAATCCATAAAGAAGTACTCTCCCTTCAGAGTTACGGGCAGCACGTCCTATGGTTTGGACCAAGGAACGGGTGGATCGTAAAAATCCTTCTTTATCCGCATCCAAAATACCCACCAGTGCAACTTCAGGAATATCCAAACCTTCTCGCAAAAGATTAATACCCACTAAAATATCAAACTCTCCCAAACGAAGATCTCGTAAAATCTCCATACGTTCAAGTGTATCGATATCTGAATGAAGGTAACGGATTCTCATCCCCACACCTCGGTAAAATTCCGTGAGTTCTTCGGCCAATCGTTTCGTAAGTGTCGTCACTAAAACCCTGAACCCCTTAGCTATCGCTTTTTTTGCTTCAATCAACATATCATCCACTTGATTTTTAGCATCCCTGAATTCAATAACAGGATCTAAAAGTCCCGTCGGACGAATGATCTGTTCCGCATACTCACCATGAGTTTTTTCTAACTCATATTTGGCCGGTGTGGCCGAAACAAACATCACCTGATCATGTTTGCACTCAAATTCCTGAAAATTAAGAGGTCTATTATCCAAAGCACTCGGAAGACGAAAACCAAAATCCACCAAGGTTTGTTTTCTTGCCCTATCTCCTTTAAACATTCCTCCCACTTGGGGAATAGTGATGTGTGACTCATCCACAATAAGTAGATAATCTTTTTTAAAATAATCGATGAGTGTCGGTGGTGGCTCTCCAGGAAGGGCCCCAGAAAGATGACGAGAATAGTTTTCAATGCCAGGACAAAATCCCATTTCTTCCATCATCTCAATGTCTAAAAGTGTTCGCT
>CAMCZE010000066.1 GCA_945885655.1 Bacteriovorax stolpii
TGGTGGAGTGGCAGGAATTCCTAAAGGGAATGTTGTGCTCATCATCTTGGAAAGTTTTGCTTTGGAATATGTGGAAAAAGGATATGCACCTTTTTTAAATGAAATAAAAAAAGAATCCATTTATTTTGAAAGGCACTTAGCAAATGGAAGAAGATCTATTGAGTCTTTGCCGTCGTTGTTGTGTGGACTTCCATCACTCTTGGATGAACCAATTAGTAAGTCTGGTTTTCAGTCGAATAATTTTTTATGTATGCCTAAGATTTTAAAAAATCAAGGTTATACTAATCACTTTTATCATGGTGGATCTCGTGGAACCATGGGATTTGAATCTTATGCGCTGGCCACTGGGTTTGATTTTTATTTTGCTCGTGAAAATTATCCTGATAAACAGGATGATGATGGTGCTTGGGGGATTTTTGATGGGCCATATTTAAAATATGTGGCCAAAGAAATTGATAAATTGCCGATGCCCTTTATGGTAGGGGTTTTTACTCTGAGTTCACATCAACCTTATGTTATTCCAAAAGAGCTTCAAGGGAAGTTTCCAAAGGGAACCATGGAGGTTCATGAGAGTATTGGATATACGGATTTTGCCTTAAGGGAATTTTTTGAAAGTATCAAAGATAAACCTTGGTTCAAAGATACACTTTTTGTCATTACTTCAGATCATTCGCAGAAACTTGAAACAAAAAAATTTCAGAATATGGTAGGGCATTTCCAAGTGCCGCTTTTATTCTATGCGCCTGGTTACAAATGGGAAGATGTTCAAGTTAAACGCGTTACACAACATTCGGATATTCCAAATTCAATTTTAGATTTTGTAGGAATTCGAACTGATGAGTTGCCGGCCACTAGTAACTCTGTTTTTTCCATGGACCCTGGTATGGCGATTAATTATGCAAGTGGTGCAACTTATATCATGATTCGTGGGGAAAAAGTGCTGGCCCTTAATAAAGAAGGAAGTCAGCGTGAATACCATTATCTTTGGGAAACAGGGGAACTGGAGCTTATTGGGCCATCGGATGAATCGGCGCTAAAGGCCTATTTGCAGTACTTTATGAATGGTCTCATAAACAACAATTTATCTCTTTATCGCTAAGCCCAAATCATTGTCACAAGAACGCCCTTCACGTTAAAATTAAAGTCTATTCTCATCTAAATGGTAGGTCTTATGCAGTCTCTGTCTTCTCATGTGGATACCAGTTCAAAAGATTTTCAAATCAATACGGAATTTAACCGAGGTTTGGCGAGGGAGCTGAAAAATAAAATCGAAAAAGTAAAAATGGGTGGTGGTGAAGAAGATGTGAAAAAGCATAAGGCCCGTAAAAAATTTCCACCTCGTGAGCGTATTGAAAAAATTCTTGATCCGGGTTCACCATTCTTAGAATTATCAACTCTTGCAGGAGTTGAGGTATATGAAGATGATGTTCCAGGTGCGGGAATGGTTACAGGGATTGGTCTGGTTCATGGAGTGGAATGTTTATTTGTGGCCAATGATGCAACAGTAAAGGGGGGCACGTATTTTCCTCTTACTGTAAAAAAACATTTAAGGGCGCAAGAAATTGCTATTGAAAATAAGTTACCGTGTATCTATATCGTAGATTCTGGAGGTGCATTTTTACCTAAACAAGATGAAGTTTTTCCGGATAAGGAACATTTTGGAAGAATCTTTTTTAATCAAGCAAACATGTCATCTATGGGAATCCCCCAGATTGCCGTTGTATGTGGATCTTGTACGGCAGGTGGAGCGTATGTTCCGGCCATGAGTGATGAAACGATTATTGTTAAAGGTAATGGCACAATCTTTTTAGGTGGGCCGCCTTTAGTAAAAGCGGCAACAGGCGAGGAAGTTACGGCAGAAGAGTTGGGGGGGGCGGAAGTTCACACATCAAAATCTGGTGTGGCCGATCATTTTGCAGAAGATGAAGAAGAAGCTTTGGAGATGGCCCGAAATATCGTGGAGACTTTAAATTATAAATGCAAACATCCTGGAAAATTTATTAAAGATGAAGTGAAAGCACCTCTTTTTAAAACAGAGGAAATTTATGGAATCATTCCTCAAGATACAAGAAAACCATTTGATGTGAAAGAGATCATCGCACGTTTAGTTGATGGTTCTGAATTTCAAGAATTTAAAGAAAGATATGGTTCGACGCTGGTGTGTGGATTTGCAAAAATTCATGGTTATCTTGTTGGAATCGTCGCCAATAATGGCATTTTATTTTCTGAATCTTCCCAGAAAGCGGCCCACTTTATTGAGTTGTGTGGGCAAAGAAAAATTCCACTTATCTTTCTTCAGAATATTACTGGATTCATGGTTGGTAAGCAGTATGAAAACGAAGGTATTGCAAAACATGGAGCAAAGTTTGTCACGGCAGTTTCAACTGTGAAGGTCCCTAAGTTCACTATTATTATTGGTGGATCTTTTGGTGCTGGAAATTATGGGATGTGTGGACGGGCCTTTGGTCCGCGATTTTTATTTATGTGGCCCAACTCTCGTATTTCCGTCATGGGTGGAGAACAAGCTGCAAACGTGCTTGTGACGGTTAAGCAGGATGCTCTTAAAGTTGCTGGTAAGACGTTAATGACGGAAAAAGAAGTGGCGGCCTTCAAGCAGCCAATCTTAGATAAATATGAAAAAGAGGGATCTCCTTATTATTCATCGGCCCGTATTTGGGATGATGGAGTGATTGATCCGGCACAGACTCGAGATGTATTGGGATTGTGTTTAAGTGTAACTCATAATGAAGAATTTCCAGACCCGCGTTGGGGTGTGTTCAGGATGTGATCATGAAATTTATAGAAGTTTTAGAAAAGCAAAAAGGTGTGAAAGAAGTTTGGCTTAATAGACCAGAGCTTCATAATGCTTTTAATGCGGAACTTATTCAAGAGATGATCTCTTTGTTTGATTCGTTTAAAAATGATGAATCGTTAAGACTTGTTATTTTATCTGGGAAAGGACCCTCGTTTTGTGCAGGGGCGGATCTTAATTGGATGAAAGCGATGAGAAATTATACAAAAGAAGAAAATTATAATGATTCAAAACAACTCGCCAAGATGTTCTCTATAATCAATGACTGCGAAGTTCCCGTTATTGGTCGCGTGAATGGGCATGCCCTTGGCGGTGGTGTAGGGCTTGTGAGTGTGTGTGATTATGTCATTTGTGTAGAAAGTGCACTGATGGGCTTTACGGAAGTGAGATTAGGTCTTATCCCTGCGGTTATTTCTCCTTATTGTTTAGCAAAAATAGGTGAGTCTTCGGGGAGAGCGTGGATGCTTTCTGGGGAGAAATTCTCCTCGGCCGAAGCTAAACAAATGGGGCTTGTTCATGAGCTGGTCAATGAATCAGAGATGGAAACAAAAGTTAAAGAAATAACCAAGAGGTTTTTATCGGCTGGGCCAATTGCTGCACGTGAAGCAAAAAAATTAATTAAAGATGTGATGAAAAATTTAAAAAAGTCAGAAGATTTAACCTGTCAAATGATTACGGAAAGACGTGTGAGCATTGAGGGTCAGGAAGGTATGCGCGCGCTTCTTGAAAAAGATAAACCTATTTGGATGAAAACATGAAAATAAAAAAAATATTAGTCGCCAACCGTGGAGAGATCGCCCTACGGGTTCTTAAAACAGCTAAAGAAATGGGAATAAAAGTGGTCACTGTTTATGCAGAGGACGATAAGGCCCTACCGCATGCTCTGTTTGCTGATGAATCTTATTCTTTGGGATTGGGTGCACTCTCTGAAACTTATTTAAATAAGAACAAGTTAATTGAGATAGCTAAAAAATCGCAGGTAGATGCTATTCATCCGGGTTATGGGTTTTTATCTGAGAATGCTGACTTTGCACGATTAGTTGAAAGTTCAGGGTTTATTTTTATAGGACCTACGGCGGAATCAATTGTGCTAATGGGTGATAAAATTGGCTCTAAAAATGCTTTAGAGAAAATTAAAATTCCTATGATCCCAGGTTATCATGGAGATGATCAATCAGTTGAGAATTTGGCAAAAAAGTCTAAAGAGATTGGTTTTCCGGTTTTGATTAAAGCTTCTGCCGGTGGTGGTGGTAAAGGTATGAGGATCGTTCATAAGGAGGCTGAGTTAACAGAGGCCATTCGTGGAGCGAAGTCTGAGGCCCTGAAGGCTTTTTCTAATGATAAGGTCTTGATTGAAAAATACGTGGTGAATCCACGTCATATTGAAGTTCAGCTTATGTCTGATACTCATGGGAATCATTTGCATTTTTTTGAGCGAGAATGTTCTATTCAAAGACGTTACCAAAAAATTGTTGAAGAAACTCCAGCTCCACAGATGAGTCAGGAACTAAGACTGAAAATCTGTGAGACAGCGGTGCAGATTTCTTCAGGCATTAATTATCGAGGTGCTGGGACGATTGAATTTATTCTTGCTCCTGATGGACATTATTATTTTCTTGAAATGAATACGAGACTTCAGGTTGAACATCCAGTGACAGAGATGGTTACTGGGTATGATCTTGTGAAATTTCAAATTCTCGTTGCCCAAGGGGATAAGCTTTCTGTGAAGCAGTCAGAGATTATGCAAAAAGGACAGGCCATTGAGTGCCGGATTTATGCTGAAGATCCTGATAATGATTTTATGCCCTCGATTGGGAAAATTGAAAAAATTGGAGTTCCGACGTTAAGGGATGTTCGTCTTGATTGTGGATTCCTGGATGGAACAGAAGTTGGCGTTAATTACGATCCGATGCTTGCAAAGCTGATTGTTTGGGGAGAAAACCGAGAGGTAGCGATCTCTAAAAGCATACAAAGTTTAGATGAAGTTCTATTTTTAGGTGTGAAAACCAATAGAGATTATTTAAAAAGAATTTTAGGACATAAGAAGTTTATCGCTGGTCAAACTCACACACATTTTATTCCTGACAATAAAGAAGATCTCGCTCCAAAAGAGCTGGCCCCTGCTGAAATTGCAGCAATGATTGCAGGCCTATGTTTTAATGAACAAAAACCACAAAGTTTTCAAGATAAACCTGGGTCTGTGACAAACCCATGGTTAGAACTTGTTGGCTTCAGGAACGTTTAATGGAAAAGAAATTTATTCTTAATGGAACTGATATCGTCGTAAAAGACTTTAAACAGAGTGCTCAAAGTTTAACTTTTAATTATGAAGGTAAGACTTACTGCTTTGACCTGGTGACCAAGGAAGATCATGTTGTGATCTTAGATGATGGCCAGAAGTTTAAGGCCACAGTGGGATCTGCTAATAAAGATGGTGAATCTATTGTTATGGTAAAAGGCAGAGAGGCCAAAATTTCCTATGCTGGGCAGAGGATAAAAAAACATAAAACTCATGCAGGAGGACTGACGTCCCCTATGCCGGGTAAGATTTTTAAGATTCTTAAAGAGCTTGGTTCTGAAGTTAAAAAAGGTGAACCCATTCTTATTTTAGAGGCCATGAAAATGGAGCATTCTATTTGCTCTGATAAAGATGGTAAGGTCAAAAAGATTTCTTACAAAGTTGGTGAATTGGTTCAAAGTGGAGTCACCCTCGCAGAAGTAGAATAATTATGATCAAAGAAAAAGTTAAAATTGTAGAAGTGGGTGCTCGAGACGGTCTTCAAAATGAGAAGACAATTATTTCTTTATCCGATAAGCTGAAATTTATCACTCTTCTTTGTGAGACAGGTCTTCAAACCGTAGAGGTTACAAGTTTTGTAAATCCTGCGGCCATTCCGCAAATGGCAGATGCCGAGCAGCTTTTTACCTTGGTGAAAAAAAACCTACGTTCAAAAAAAATCAACTTTCCATGTCTTGTGCCTAATGTGCAGGGTTATGAAGTGGCAAAAAAAATTGGCGTAGAAGAGATAGCACTTTTTAGTTCAACTTCGGATAGTTTTTCAAAAAAAAATGTTAATGCAAGTGTGGATGAAACCTTTAAGCGTATGGAGGAAGTGGCCATTCTTGCTCAAAGAGATAACATTAAAATCCGCGGTTATATTTCGACTGCCTTTGGTTGTCCCTATGAAGGGAGAATTGATTTAAAAAAATTAATGAATGTCACTGAACGATTTATGCAACTTGGGGTTTATGAGGTTTCGGTGGGGGATACAATCGGTGTGGCCACACCTGGCCAGGTACGAGAGAGTTTAAAACTTCTTAAAAAAGAATTTTCCTTAGACAAAATTGCTATGCATTTTCACGATACGCGAGGCATGGCCTTAACCAATATTCATGTTTCAGTGGAGGAAGGTATTCGTACATTCGATTCTTCAGCTGCTGGACTTGGTGGATGTCCTTATGCCAAAGGTGCAACTGGAAATGTTGCCACAGAGGATGTTTGGTATCTGTTAGAGTCCTTAGGCTTTGAAACAGGTATTGATATCAGCAAACTTGCTTTTGCTTCTGAGTTTATTTTAGAATGTTTGAAAAAAAAGACAGGATCCAAGTTTTTACGGGCCTATTTAAGCACAGGTAAAACATGAGTTATTATCTTAAAAATTTTACTGATCTATTAGTTATTCAGAAAGGTTACTCCTTATGGATTATTTTGAACCGTCCAGAAGCGAGTAATGCTTATTCATCAGAGATGGTACAATCTTTAGTAGAGGTTTTAAAATTTGCAGATCTTGATCATAGTGTACGAGCGATTGTTTTAACGGGGGCAGGTAAAAACTTTTGTGCGGGTGGTGATATTAAGACGATGAAAGGCAAGACTGGCATGTTTGCTGGTGAGTCCAATGAACTTCGTGAAACATATCAAGCTGGCATTCAGCAAATTCCTCTGACGCTTTCTAGTTTAAAAAAACCAATCATTGCAATGGTGAATGGCGCAGCAGTGGGGGCGGGATGTGATTTGGCAGCAATGTGTGATCTTAGAGTTGCATCAGATCAGGCCATGTTTGCAGAAACTTTTGCTAAAGTTGGATTAGTTCCGGGTGATGGGGGAGCATATTTTCTCACCCGTCTCATAGGATTTGGAAAAGCGACAGAAATGTTTTTAACTTGCAAAAACTATTCTGCAGATGAAGCTTTGAACATGGGACTTGTTAATTATGTTGTAAGTGCGGATCAACTTCAAAATAAAACTCAAGAATTAGTCGATCAATTAATTTCACTGCCGCCGATTGCTTTGCAGATGACAAAAAAGGCTATCTATCACAGTTATCAGAGTGATGTGGTGACTCATTTAGAACTTGTTGCCGCTTACCAAAGCATAACTCAACGCTCATCGGACCACTTCAGGGCCTTAGATGGCATGATTGATAAAAAGAAGGCCACTTTCGAACATAATTAAAAATATTTTTTGACAAGTTAGGCCATACCTTAAAGAATTGAGGGATATGAAAAACTTTTTAAATCTTATTCTTCTTGGATCTATGGTGAGTTGCACTACGATCCATTTTCGTTCTCAAAATTCTGTTCCTGTTTCTTTTGATGGAAATCCAAAACATCAAAAAGAAGTGTCTATCATTGGCCATCGTTCATTTTATTTTTGGGGCCTAGATCCGGATGTTCATGAAGTCTTCGTTGATCAAGAAGTAAAAAAAGCAGGATATGATGGCATTTCTAAAGTGATTATTTATGAACAGAAAAATCCTCAAGACATTCTGATTTCATTTTTGACCTTTGGCCTTTATCTGCCTCGTGGTTATACAATCACAGGTTTTACATCGGGTGGAGCAATGAACCACGAATTTGAAGACGAATCAGTAAAAAAATAGTTTAGACCGTCAGGAAGGGGTCCTCCAAGGATGGATAGTTTCAAGGCCAGGGATGGCCTTTTTCTCTACTGACATTATACCTGAGAATTTATTTCCCGAGCTCGATGGTTCCAAAGTGGTTTCGTCACCAAGTTGAACCAGATAAAAAATCCAAAAAAGCACATGAAAAAAGTAGAAACTGCAGAGTTGAAGTAAAAAGCATTGTTTACAACAGCAAAGATCATAAACATCATAAAAGCGAGACCACCAAAACAAGCAGTCATAAGAAAAGTTAGTTTGAATGTAAGGTATTCCTTAGGTTCTGGACGAAGAAAAGAAAACGGCCACCAGATGAAATCTTTATCTGAGAGCCAGTTATGAAACAGTGCCAATACATTAAGAATTTTCATTTGAGTGACTCCATGAGATTTCCAAAAAAACTTTTTTTAAAATCTTTAACTTGATCTTCGGACATATCGCCGAAGTTTGTTCGGTCGAGTTCTTTATAACATTGACCTAGTTCAATGACAAAACGAGATTTAAAACGAGTGATCATCTTGTTATAAATTTTGCGTTCTTTAGCGTAGGTCATAAAAAGTTTTTTACGTGCACGGGTGATTCCTACATAACAAAGACGGCGTTCTTCATTAATATCTGATCCATCTTGAATAGTTTTTTTATGCGGAAGTAGTTCTTCTTCCATACCAATTAAAAAAACATTATCAAATTCAAGCCCTTTTGATGCATGAAGGGTCATCAGAGTTACTTCACTGTTTTGATCTTCTTTATTGGAAGAACGTGAATCATGAGCATCGGCAAGAAGAAGTCTTTCCACGAAGTTTTTAAGAGTAGCGTCTTCATGATAACGGTCTTGGAAGCGGTCTGCTGTTAAAATAAAATTTTTAATATCATCTTTTTTTCTCTGTGCAAGTTTTGTGCTGTCATAACTTTTTTCAATGAAGTCATTGTAGTGAATATCTTCGATGAGACGAGTGATAGCGGTGATAAGGTTTTGCTCATGAAAGATGCGCTGAAAATTTCTAATGATCTGAATGAAGGAAACGATACTCTCGTGTTCTGTTTCAGCGGCCAGGATATTAAAGAGGTGATCTTTTTTCTCTTCAGCAATGGCCAAATATTTATTTAAGGTGACTGAACCTATTCCACGATTGGGTACGTTTAATATTCTTCTTAAAGCGAGTTCATCTCGTGAGTTTTGAATGACAGTAAGATAAGCAATAATGTCTTTAATCTCTTTTTTTTCGTAAAATTTCTGTCCCCCAATAATATTGTAGGGAACTTGAGAAATACGTAATTGATCTTCAAATGGCGGAACTTGAGTGTTAGAGCGATAAAGAATGGCAATGTCTGATAAAGGGACACCATGAGACTGAAGCTTAATAATCTCTTCCACCACCACGGCCGCTTCATGATCGGCATCGCCCGTGGCCCAAAGCTGAGGCATGTGGCCTTCCATCATAGAAGTGCGCATGGTTTTTTCTTTACGCTGGATATTTTCTTTAATTACCATGTTGGCCAGATTAAGGATGGGAAAAGTAGAACGATAATTTTCTTCAAGTTTGATGGTCTTGGTGTTGGGATAATGCTTTTCAAAATTGAGGATGTTACTTATGTCGGCCCCGCGAAATGAATAAATGGCCTGATCATCATCACCTACGACACAAATATTTTGGTGAGTACTTGTAAGTGCTTGAATCATGCTGAACTGCAGACCGTTAGTATCTTGGTACTCATCAATCATGATGTATTTAAAACGTTCTGAATATTTTTTTGCCACTTCAGGGAATTGATTAAAGAGTTTTACCACTAAAAAAAGAATGTCATCAAAATCGAGAGCATTATAGAACTGCAGTTTATCTTGATAAAAGTGATAAACAAATTCAGTAGCGCCATCATAGTTATTTTCTGGATCGTATTCAGAACTTTTAGGAAAGTCACTGGATGAGATGCCTTTGTTTTTTAAAAGGCCAATTTTGGATAGGATGGTACCTTTGTCAAAGTTTTTACCTGATCGGTAATTCTTAAGTCCTTCCCGAACAATACTCATCTGATCGGCCTGATCATAAATAGTGAAGAGATTATTATAGCCTAAGTGGTGAATGTCTTCTCGAAGAATTCGAATACCCAGCGAGTGAAAAGTGGAGAGGGTGATGCCTTTGCGCATTTTTGCGTCCACCAAGTGGCCCACTCGTTCTTTCATTTCGGCAGCGGCTTTATTGGTGAAACTCACAGCAAGTATCTGTTTACCTGGAATACGTAAATTATCAAGCATGTGCGCTATTCTATAAGTGACAGTACGAGTCTTACCTGAACCGGCACCGGCGAGGATCAACACGGGACCTTCAATTGTTTCGGCAGCTACGCGTTGCTCAGGATTAAGACCATTCAAAGAAATCATCTCGGTAGAGTAAAAAAGGGGCGAGGAAGTGTCAAAATCAAAAGACAAAAAAGAGCTTAATTTGTAGACTTATTTTCGACTCTAAATACGTTTATTTGAGGCATTATGAAGTATTTGATTACATCAGCTCTCCCTTACGCAAATGGGCCCATTCATTTGGGTCACATTGCAGGTGTTTACCTGCCAGCGGACATTTTTACTCGGCATAAAAAGCTCAAGGGTGAAAATGCCATTCATATCAGTGGTTCTGATGAGCATGGTGTCGCAATTATGCAAAATGCCCAAAAAGCGAAAAAGAGTTATCAAGAGTATGTCAATGAATGGCATAAAATTCATAAAGATCTATTTGAGAAATATGACATTAAATTTGATTTTTTTGGGCAAACTTCAGCACCTTATCACAAAGAAGAAACTCTAAAGTGGTTTAATGATTTGATTGATAAAAAACTTATCGAGAGAAGAGCTGAACAACAACTTCAATGCCAGGATTGCAAAAATTTTTTACCGGATCGTTTTGTTGAAGGTGAATGTTATGTCTGTGGATACGCGGAAGCTCGCGGAGATGAGTGTCCAAGTTGTGGGACGTGGATTGATCCTCTTAAACTTTTAAAACCTGTTTGTAAATTTTGTAACAGTAAAAACGTCAGTGCCGTTGATTCATTTCAGTGGTATCTCATGCTCTCAAAATCCCATCAGGAATTTCAAAAATGGTTTGAAACCAAAAAAAATCACTGGCGCAAAAATGTTGTGCCTTTTGTTGAATCTTTGACAAAAGATAACCTTGTTGACCGTGCGATCACCCGTGATCTGGACTGGGGCATTGATGTACCTCTTCCAGAGGCCAAAGGTAAAAAGATCTATGTGTGGTTTGATGCTCCCATTGGATACGTGTCGAACACCAAACAGTATCTAAAAGAAATTGGTTCAAAAGAAGATTACATTAAAGACTGGTGGGCCGCAAAAGATGTGACCATCGTGAATTTCATTGGAAAAGACAACATCATTTTCCATTCCATCATTTTTCCCGTCATGAGCATGGGCACGGGGTTCGTGAACCCAGTGACTGATCTTCCTGCCAATCAATACGTGAATCTAGAAGGTAAACAGTTTTCTAAATCAAAAGGTTGGTATGTGGACGCTGATGAAGCGATCACTCAGTTTGGTTCGGATGCACTTCGGTTTTACCTGACTTCACTTATCCCTGAGACTTCTGATTCAAGTTTCACATGGAAGGGGCTTGAGCTAAAGATTAATTCTGAGCTGGCAAATAACATTGGAAACTTCATTAATCGTGTCATGAAATTTTCTGCGAAAAATTGGCCAGAGGGCATGAAAACAGAAAAATTTAATGCGTTTTTCACTGATCACCAGAAAGGTGTAGAAGATTTTATCAAAGAATATCATGACCTCCTTGATTCATATCAAATCAAAAGAGGGCAGGAGCATCTCCTGGCCTTGGGATCTAAAGTGAATCAGTTCATCACGGAGCGAGCACCTTGGTCTGAGTTTAAGGTGGATCAGGAAAAAGCAGGCGAGACGATTGCCATCTCTACGGCATATGTTTTGGTGATCGGAACATTCTTTAGTCCTTATCTTCCTCAGCTTTCAAAATCTATTCTTTCTTATTTTGGTTTAACTTCAGAGAGTGAAGTGGTTAAAAAGATCTATCAGGGTGACATGAAGGCCCTTAAAGATTTTTTTGCTCATGACTTTAAACTTCAGGTTGATCCACAGGGACTGGTGCCTAAGATTGATCCGAAGCTTATTGAGGAATTGGATTTGAAGCTTAAAGAAAAGGGTGCAGGCTTAGTTTAAGCAGCGTTATTAATCTGAAGTTTAACCGAAAGATTGAGTCCCGAAGCAAGCCTGATAAGTCGTTCTAGAGAAACGCTTTGAAGGCTTCCATTTATAATACCTGAAATTACAGTTCGAGTCAGACCTGAAACCTCTGCAAGCTGGCCTGCCGTTAATGCTTGCGAGTCAACTTCTTGAAGGATTCGTTTTTTTAATTGTGTCTTCATTTTTGAAATAGCAATCCTCTCAGGAGCAATGCCTAGATCTTTGCCTAAGTCATTAAGATCCGTGTATCTTTTTTGTTTCATATAAGCCTTTTAATCCTTTGAAGTGAAATCTCTATATTCTTTCGTGAAGTCTTCTCAGTTTTCTTTTGAAATCCATGAATTAAATAAATAGCATCATTTTTTTTTATATAATAAATAACTTGAATTGTCTCATTATTGTGACATATTTTCAATACAGTAAGTAA
>CAMCZE010000067.1 GCA_945885655.1 Bacteriovorax stolpii
CCAGCGATCTTTCACGTAGCGATACTTAATATTTTGGGAATTGAGAAAAGAAGTTTTATCATTGATAAAAAACCAGAGGCGGCCATCGCAAACCAACCTGTATCGGGATATAGTTTTACGTACTTTGATCCAAAAACTGGGAAAGAGGGATCATTTGATAAATCCGTTTGGGATATGAAAGAATATGAAAATGTTGACTGGTATTGGGAATCAAGAAACAAAGCTGCGACAAAAATCGTTGGTGTGAAGATGAAAGTTAATTACATCAACTGGGAATATCCTTCGAAAGCAAAAGAAAATTCTGAAAAAGACGACAAAATTAAACATGTTGAATTTTATTATGATCTTGAAATCGATGCTGAAGGAAAAATCATCGGTGGACAATGGCGTGCTGATAAAAAAGTTAAAAAGATGTTTAACCGCAAACCCCATAACCCAGACTTCTTTTGGGTCGTTCCAAGAAACTTCAACAAGTACTTCCAACCTGTCTCAGGACTTCCTGAATGGAAAGAAACTGGATACCGCACTATAAATGCGGCCCCTACGCAGTACCAAAATGCTGCTAAAATCTCTCATAGTTTTGTTTACGAAGAAAGTGCCCGTTATTTTGGTGTAAGTCCCAAATGTCCGGTCATCTCTGAGACAACAGGAGAACAAATCATGGTGGATTGTGAGTTTAGATATCCTCGTCCTCAACCACTCATTCAAGTGGTCAATAAGCTTTTAGAACTTTCCTCTCGACAATAACAAACAATAAAAATGAGGGAGACATAAAGTCTCCCTCATTTTTATTTCAAATATTTTTCGGCCAACTCTTCAACAATATAACCGATGGCATAGGGAGCAGAATCATGCTCGGAGGCCGAACGGTGATCAAATCCAAGTTTATGTGTCCATTCATGAGCTAGGTTTCCGGCCACTTCGTGGGCCTCATAATTTCGAAAATACTTCCAATTGATATTAATGGTATTAGTTGTCGCGGAAGTATATCCCACGACTCGGGACCAGCGTTTGTAATAAAGATTTAGAAAAAAATTCATTTCACCTGAAGTGTCATGTTGAAGAGTCTCACGACCATCCATAAAAATCTCAAAGATCTCTTCATTGGATTTGCCATCATTAGAAGCAAAGGAGCGTTGACCCTTACTATTTTTAAAGTTGATTACGCGGTTTTTAAACTCATCAGAGTTCACCACATATTCAAGTGCTTTGAAGGCAGAATCAAGCTTACCCAGGCTTTGAGCATCAAATCCAGTGATCTTCATCGCCTTCACCAAAAGAGGAGCACTAGGAACAGATTCCGGAGACACATAATTAAACTCAATTGGCCTAAATACTTTGGCCCTATTAAGATAATTTCCTGACAATTTCGTATCATGAGTAAGCGCTTGGGCCCCAGAGGTTAGTAGCACAAACGAAAAAATCCACTTTTTCATAGGTTATCCTTCGGTTTCGGTTTGCATATAACCTTGATCGGCAAAACTCATGGCCAGGCCTGAGTTAAGAAATAAATTCCTGAGCTCTTGAGAAAAATTTGCCTCTATGACACAAAGAAGAAATGAAATGCATCCTTTTATATCTGCTATTTATACCTGGAATTATTTGGGCACGACCTGTGGTTTTGGTCAGTTATTATGATGCTTTTAATGGATCACCTTTTAATAACTCCCAACGTATTGCCAACCGTTTGGCGCTGGCCTTCAAAGATTCTGATATTGAACTGAGGCTTTGTGCACTTAATACGGTTTTTGATAAATCATATGCTCAGATTGAAAATTGCCTCAAAGAACTAGAATCAAAACCTGTTCTCGTGTTGGGACTTGGAGAATCAAACTGTAATCTTAAAATTGAACTTCTGGGACGCAACCGAGATAAAACTTTTGGTCCTGACAATGAAGGCAATAACAGAGAAAGCGTTTTAATTATTCCTGAAGCAGAGGCCGAGATAGGTTTTACTTATCCATTGGCGCAGATGTATTGTGCTGTTCCTGAAAATGAGCGTGAAAAGATTGAAGTTTCTAATAACGCGGGATCATTTGTTTGTAATAATACGGCCTTTAAACTCTCCTACTATTATCCAGACATTGCATCGGGTTTTATTCATGTTCCAAGTCATCACTGTCGTGGTTTGGATAAAAAATCAGATGCTGCCTTTTTAAATTTAAAACTTATGATCTCTAAGGCCGTGGACCTAAATGGGAAACATCTGAGTAGACTTCCAAAAAATAAAAACGAACTCAAAGAGATTCGTTTAAAAGTTGAGAACAAAGATAAATGTCTTCATCAGTTTTTCAAACGGGCCCGAGGAGTCGATGAGAAAGGCTTTTGGCCATTTTAAGGGCCAAAGTAAATCCATTTTTATAATACCCACCTAAAAAATGAATCTTTTCGTCGGACATAAGATAGGGCAAACGTTTTGGTGCTTTTTCTCTTAATCCAACAAAAATATCTGCTTCACTTATTGGAGGTAGTGTCATTTGCGTTTTTTGACATAATCGTTCATAGATATTTTTAAGATCATTCATAGGTGCTAATTCATGACCTGCTTCTATGGAAGTTGATCCCAAAAGAAGAATCTTTTGATCAGCATGATAAACGATATTATCACCATCTAAAGTTAATGAAAAAGAATCACTCTTTAGATTGATATCTTTAAAAGATAAATAACTGCCTTGAACGGGTTTACTTTTAACTGGGCCTTGCAAAAAACGGGTATAAACTCCGGCGCTCACAACCACTTCGTCCACAGTGATTTTTTGTTGAGAATGAGTTGTTAAAATGATTTGATCTTTTTTTTCCATTTGCGTGACAAATTCGTTTATGTCGATGATGGGAAGATTTTTAGATGAAGAATAAAGCCAATCCTGATAGATCACAGGATCGATCATAAAGGCCCTTTCAGTAATGAGATACGTTTTATCTAAAAGATGAAGTGGGCCTACTGTCAGCGACTCATGCCCATGAGGATAACGTTTTTTAAATGGACCTAATCGTTCTGTTGCTGCTGAATACTGGGTGATTTTTTTTACGCCTAAGGGCACATCATTTTCTACATGCTCAGAGAAGTGATTAAATCCATCCATCAGTAAGTCGCCCAACGCTGAAAGACCAGCAGTCACGCCACGGGGAGCAACAATGGCCGTAGAATGTTTGGTACAAGGGAAGGCAAAATCATCAGAATGAAAAATATAGATTTGTGAATACTTTTTTTTCTCTTTGGCAAGGGTGTAAAGAAGACTTCTTCCCGCAATTCCAAACCCAATAATGGCAAGAGTTGTCAATTTCAATCCTTTCTATTTATTTTTCTTTGATCTTCTCACAAGATCTTGCCATTTTCTACTCTGAGTCGTTACCCTATTATTTCTTTTATTAGAGACTATTTGAAAGGACTAAAACTGCATGGCCGCGCAAACCCTAGACCCTCAAGCAATGATTTTCTGCACCACTAAATTAGGTCTTCCACCTCATAAGGTTATGGCCACGTGCAAACTTTTATTTGAGGAAGAATGTACGATTCCTTTTATTTCTCGTTATCGAAAAGAGGCCACAGGTGATTTAGACGAAGTTCAAATCCGGGACATCCAGGATACGTATAATGAGTATATTGAAACTGAAAAACGACGTACTTTTATCTTAGAGGCCATCACAAAAATGGAGGCCCTGACTCCAGAGCTTTCTCGTCAAATTAAAATGGCAAAAACATTAACCCAACTTGAAGACATCTATGCTCCTTATAAATCAAAGAAAAAAACGAAGGCCATGATTGCTAAAGAAAATGGACTTGAACCATTATCTGAAATGATCTTGAATGGGGATAAAGATATCCGAAACATCACTTCATTGATCAATGAAACATTCGTGGCCCCGATGGCAGGCAAAGTTAAAGATGTTCAAGATGCTATTAACGGCGCTTGTGATATATTGATTGAAACTTTTTCTCACCAACTGGAACTTAAAGAAAGAATCCGTCAAACTTTTTGGGAGGCCGGTGTGATGAAGGCCTCTCTCAGAAAAGATGGCGATAAAATAGAAGAAGCATCAAAATTCAAAGACTTCTTCGAATTCTCCGAGCCTCTTTGTAAGATAAAAGACCCTAAATCATCTCACCGATATATGGCCATGAGACGTGGGATGAATCTTAAAATTCTTAAGGTCGATTCAGAGATTGCTCCAGAGATCGGTATCTCTCAAGTTGAAGAGCAATTTTTTCCTAAAAAAGATAGGCTCGCCAATTATGAACTACTAAAAAAATGTGCTGAAAAATCTTATACAAACTACATTCAACCCTCTCTTGATTTAGAAATTAAAAATGAATTAAAAAAGATCGCCGACACTGCAGCAATTTCCGTTTTTGGTGTGAATTTAAAAAACCTGCTGCTTCAGCCTTATCTTGGTTCAAAAACAGTTTTAGGAATCGATCCGGGAATAAGAACTGGTTGCAAAGTTGTGATCGTTGACAATACTGGAAAATTCATGGGCGATCATGTTGTTTATCCTTTTGAGCCTCGTAATGACAAAGTCGGCGCCGCTCAAATCCTTACGAAAATGATCGATATGTTCAATGTCGAATACATCGCCATCGGTAATGGAACTTATGGACGTGAGACTTTAGATTTTGTTGAAACTCACATTGCACAAGTGAGGGACGGAAAAGTTAAGGCAACAATGATCTCTGAGGCCGGAGCATCTATTTATTCTGCTTCAGATATTGCTCGAGCTGAATTCCCTGATAAAGATGTTACTGTTCGTGGTGCGATCTCAATTGCACGTCGTTTCCAAGATCCTCTAGCAGAACTTGTGAAAATCGATGCAAAATCAATTGGTGTGGGCCAGTACCAACATGATGTCAATCAAATCCAACTTAAAAACAACCTTGAGGCCGTCGTAGAATCTTGCGTGAACTTCGTGGGTGTCGATCTTAATACTGCATCTGCTCCGCTCCTTTCTTATGTTTCAGGCATTGGCCCATCCGTGGCTCAAAACGTTGTCAAATATCGTGATGATAATGGTGGTTTCAAAAACCGTTCAGAACTTTTAAAAGTTTCTCGTTTTACTCAAAAAGTATTTGAGCAATCAGCAGGATTCCTTCGTATCTATAATGGCCCACATCCTTTAGATGGAACATTTATTCATCCTGAACGTTATCCGACTCTTGAGAAATGGCTCAATTCTAAAAATAAAAACTTTAATGATCTTCTTACCGATGACTCTCTTCGAAATGAATTATCATCAGATAAAACTCTCAAGTCCGAAATCGGAGAGATGACCCTCACTGATATCGTTAAATGTCTTAAAGCTCCCTCACAAGATCCACGCACGACTTTTAAATCAGTTGAATTTACGAAGGGCATTTCTGATCTTAAAGATCTAAAAATTGGCCAGTGGTACAACGGCCAAGTCACAAATATTACCATGTTTGGTGCCTTTGTAGATATCGGTATCAAAGAGAATGGCCTTCTTCATATCTCAGAGATGAGCGATAAATTTGTAGAAAACGCAATGGATGAATTAAAAGTTGGCCAAGAACTTAAAGTACGTATCCTTGGTATCGACATGGATCGCCGTCGAATCTCTCTTTCATGTAAAAGTGATTCACAAACTGAAGGAGTGACAGGCACAGGTTCAGGGGCCTCTCCTCGTAGAGGGGGCGCTAGTCAAAGATCTCAAGAACAGAGACCTATGCCATCTGGACCTCAATTTAAAAACAATGCCTTCTCTGGGCTAAAAAACATTCAAGTTAAAAAGTAGATTTTTCATTTCACCCCGGTTCTCGAACAGGGGTGAAATTTAGGCATCACTCCTTATGATCAGGAATTATTTTTTTGATGTCTTGTTGAATCTGTTTGAATTGTTCGCCTTCTAGATCGATTTTATGAATTTCTTCGATTTTGTTACCTGATGGAGTGACTGAGGCGGGACTACGAGCTGCAGCTGCTGCCGCTTGCTTATTAATGGCCGCCCATTCATCTTCATGCATATTATTCATTTTAAATTTTGCTTTTTCTGCTTCTACAGCGGAAATCACATTCTCTCGTACCATTTGATTAAGCATCTCACTGACATTTTGTTGTGAAACCTGCCCAAGGGCACTAAAAGAAAACATCAAGACTATCAAGTATTTCATAACATTCCCCTCAGGTACCTGATCGGAACGATCTGAGAAAAACTTGAGCTTAAATGACGGCTTTTATATGAAATCTATGACTTGATAGGTTCTCAGTTCTTTAGGGGCCTGGACTTCAAACTCATCTCCCTTCTTTAACCCTAAAACGGCGTCCCCAATGGGAGAAAAAACAGAAACAACAAGAACGGCCTTATCTTCGATTTTAAGTAAAGTTCCACCAGCGGTGGGAATAAGGAAATAAAAACGATTTTGCCCCTGATGAGCAAGCTCAACCAATGCCCCAATGTTAACCTCATGAAATCGGGCCGAGGCCCCAAGGTCAACACTTTCTAAGATCTGAATGTCTAACTTAAGTTCTTCCACTCTTTTAGCTTCGGCCGAAGCTAAATAGGAGGCCACTAGAGCGCGGGTATCGTATTTACTTTCGGCCTTAAACTCTTGATCGGTTGCAAATTTCAGATTGGCATCAGCAGCAGCTTCAAGTTCTTTGAGCTCTTCTTTAGAACGTTTAATCAGTTCGGCCAGAAGAAGCTCTTTCACTTAAACGCCACAACACTTTTTAAATTTTTTGCCCGAGCCACATGAACATAAATCATTTCGTCCAAGTTTTGGCACTAGTCGACGCACAGGCTGAGCACCGTGGATCTGACCTTCTTTGAATTTCCACTGACCATCTTGTTTTTGAAAAAGGGAAGTTTCGTGGTGACTAAGCTCAGTGCCACTATTTTTATCTTTATAATGAGCGATGAATTCGACTGTGCCAGTAGCGTCAGAAGGTCCACCTTTATGAGATTTTTTGATCTCAAGCCCCAACCACTCTGAACTCTCGGCCCATTTGAGAGCTTCTTCCTTATTAAACGTTTCTGTTTTCGTTTCGATTTGGGTTTGATCGATATAATCGATATTCTTCACAACATAGGCACAATAACGGGCGCGCATTAAGGATTCTGCGGTGGGTGCTTTCTTTTTTTGTTCGATAAATGGAGCACAACAGCTCTCATAGTTTAATTTCTGCTGATCCATTGTTCTGCAAGGGCAAATTGACATAGTCGACTCCTATTAATTTACTTATTATCAAGGTAAGTCGCTAAAGATACAATTAAATGTTGGTTTCGCATGTCTCCAAAAGCTAAAATAACTTTGCCTATTGATCCTTATTTAGAGGAAATACGCACTTCTTACCTCGCTCATCCGACTCTTCTCATCAAGGCCTCGCCAGGTTCGGGTAAAACCACTCGCCTGCCGTGGTATTTGGCCCGCGATGCCACAAAAAAAACATTGATCCTAGAACCAAGACGTCTGGCCGCTAAAATGGCCGCCCAAAGAATTGCCGAAGACGAAGGTTTCTCACTGGGAAAGGAAGTGGGTTATCATTTTCGATTTGATAAAAACTTTGATGAACATACAAAACTCCTTTTTTACACTGAAGGAACATTTTTAAAAAAACTTCTGCATGATCCAGATTTGCGTGAAGTGGGCACGGTGATTCTAGATGAATTTCATGAACGCCATCTTGAAACAGATGTGGCCCTGGCGGCCATAAGAAGTATTCAGCGGCGTCGTACTGATTTTAAAATTATTTTGATGTCGGCGACATTAGATACGACACTTATAAAAACTTTTCCCAAGGCCCATGTCATCGAAATTGAGGCCCCACGTTTTCCAGTGACTATTGATTACTTGCCTAACCTCCCTAGTATTCTTAATCAAACCCTAGAGCAAAAAGTAAAAAGAGCTCTTCTTGATTTGCAAGATGAATTGGGTCATGTACTTGTCTTCGTTCCAGGTATGCGTGAAATGCTAAGACTCAAAGAAATTCTTGGTTCTCAGTTTGGCCCGATTCACCTTCTCCACGCTGAACTTTCTAAGGAAGAACAAGAGGCCGCAGTCTCAGATACACCCATTAAAAAAATTATTCTCTCCACCAATATAGCTGAAAGCTCTGTGACTATTCCTGGAGTGAGGGCCGTCATTGATAGCGGCATTCAAAGAGAGGCCCACTATTCTCCTTGGCATGGTTTAAAATTTGTAGAAGACCATAAAACCACACAGTCCAGCGCCATTCAAAGAACAGGTCGGGCCGGAAGAACAGCTCCTGGAATTTGCAAACGTCTTTTTAGTGAACATGACTACAAAGAACGTGCGGCCTTTACCGTACCTGAAATAGAACGAGCAGATCTCACGGACACCTATCTTTTTTCTTTATCCCTGAAACATGAGCTCTTATGGGCGCAATCACCTCCTGAAGCTCGCTGGAATGAAGCTCAGGAACTAAGTCTTAAATTAGGGGCCACAAATCCAGATAAAACCCTTACTCCTATTGGACAGAAGATGCTCAGCTATCCTTTGGGAGCAAGACTTTCAAGAGTCCTCATTGCCGGCGAAAAGCTTGCACTATCTGAAAAAAGAAAACTTCTGCATTTTATCTGTGTGAACATTGAAAAAGATCGTTACGGAATTCTCGAGAAAAGACTAAACTTTTTTCTCAAGGATCAAGGTCATGATCAAACACCTTGGGAGAAATGTATCCTTTTTGGTTTTATCGATCAAAGCTCGAAACTAAGATGCAAACACCACGACCTTATTCATTATTCAGGAAAGACCTTAAAACTTCATAACACTCATAAAGAACTCGCTCATGACTATTATGTGGTTTTAGATGTGAACCAAAGACAAGAAGTGATCTCTCTTCTTCCCGTAGAAGAAGAATGGTTTTATGACATCAACCCATTTCCTCTTTCTGAGGAAACCGAGCTTGATAAGACCACTCTAAAGCGCCAAACAAAATTAGGAAGTATTGTCATTGAAGAAGAGATCCTTCCCATCTCATGGAATCATTTAAATGAAGATTTAAAAAATAAATTGCTTCTGCAAAATAAAAAACCTTTTGCCGATCATTTTGAGCGCTGGAAAAATGGTGAAATCTATGAACGCCTGCATTTCTGGGCCAGACACAATCACAAAATAGAACTTCTTGAAACCGTGGATTTGAGAGAATATTTTTTTTCGTATCAAGAATTTAACTGGTCCCATGTAGAGGAGTATTTTGAAATGACCTTAAAAAAAATCCTTGAGGCCAATGAGTTGGACCGAGACCTGCCTCTCATGGTGAACTTAGGGGGAAAAAGGGAACTTAAAATACATTATCCATTTGCATTAGATCCCTACATCGAAGCACCTATTCAGGATTTTTATGGACTTAAGCTCACGCCCACTGTTTTACAAGGAAAAGTTCCTCTGGCCCTAAAGCTTTTGGGACCTCATAAAATGCCCCTTCAAATCACAAGGGACATTCAGGGTTTTTGGTCTAAAACCTATCCCGCGATCAAAAAAGAATTACAAAGGGATTATCCAAGACACCACTGGCCCGAAGATCCCACTTCTGCCAAACCTATTCTTCTAAAAAGACAATTACTCCCATAATTTATTTACCAGGTGAGTTTTTCTAAAAAAAGATAAGGAAGAACCCCCATTAATAACATGAGCATAAGCACACTCACATAAGGGGCCATCTCCTTCATAGACATATCCATAACTTTTATGTGTTGTTTATAAGGTGATTGCCCTAAAAAAAACTTAGAATAGACAATAAAAAAGAGAATTCCGTTTAAACAGGTGGCAACGATATGTCCAAGTCCTAGATAAGGCTGATAATCCAAAAGCCCTGTGATGACTAAATCTTCCACTACATGTGATGCACCCATCGGTACACCGATCATACAAAAACCAAACAGACAAAACAAAGTTGAAAGTCGAGGATAAAACTGGGCCAGACCATAAAACTGATTGGCCCTTTTAATACTAAAATAATGTTGAATGTAACTCAAAATGGAAAACATTGAAGTCCCACAAAGAGAGATCACCATCATGTGCAGGTATGAACCTTTAGCCGCCGTCAAATCTGCTTGCAGACCTGTTAAAAGAAGAGAGGCCTGAGCAATATAAAAATAGGTCGTGGTTTTTGAAAGGTTTTCTTCAAAAAGCCCACGAAATGACCAATAGATCGAAGAGATTATCGACAGGGAAAGTAAGATGATCTTAAAGATATCTGGGTCATTACTAAATGTGGGTAGAAGAAGTTGAACAAATAGCAGGACACCTGAACGAGAAAGGAATATCGAAGAGATTTCATACCAGCTATGTTTACCTACTAAGTCATGCACCCAGGAATGAAATGGAAAAATACCGTGCGACTGATAAATCACAATGAAAGAGAGAATCAAAACAGGCCAGCTAAAAAACTCTTTTGGTATCGATGTCATAGGATAATACAAATAGCCTTGATTATAAGACATCACCAGAAGGGCAACTAGACAGAAAAAACTAATCACATGTTGGATGATATAAGTGGCGCCGATAGAGGCATCCCCTCTTTTGGCACTTTGAAAAAATCCGACAAGGGGAATGGCACGTTGAAAGGACCAGAAAAGAAAAAAAGTCGGAAGGTTATTGGCCAAAATAAGACCTATGCCACCTGTTATGTAGAAAAGAAATGAGCTGGAAATAATAACCTGATGACGAAGTGGATAAATCCCTACAAATAATGAAGCACAAAAGATCATTCCGATAAAAAGACTGATCTTGTTAAAACTTAAGTCAAATAAAGAGAAAGTCTCAATGGTATGGGCATCGTGGGGAACAAAAAAGAAAAAGGCAAAATATAAAAGAAGAAAGAGCAGAAGGCCAATGATGACGGACTTCCATTTTTCATTATCTGTTGAAAATATGGAGATCACAGATAAAATTAAGGTTATAAGAAGTGGGATCCCTGCCATGAGATCATATAAAAAAACCATATTACCCTTTACCTATTAATTTCTTTAACATTTCGTTGTTCCAGTTCATCCATTTTTTTTCTAACAAAATATAGAATTTGGCCGGATAAAAGAAAGCATTAATAATTTTCTGATTGATAAAATCTAAATGAAAACCATGAAGGGCATGAACAAAAATTGCCTTTTTCATATTTTTTGAAAAAAGTTTTTCTAAAGATAAGCTTCGTTTAATCTCCTCGTTCTGGTGCACCATCGGATTTTCAAAAAAGTCTTGAATGATAGATGAGGACCTTAAAAACTGCCACGTTCTAAGACTTGCATGAGCGACCATATGAAAGAGAGCAAAATTTGTAAAACCTAAAGCTATTTCAATCCAGATGATTCCCACTTGAGAAATAGTGGCATAGGCCAACATTGTTTTAGCATCGGAGCGTGTACGTCCCACAAGGGTAGCGTAAACGGCCGAGACTGCACCAATAATTCCAATGAGCCAAAGAAGAGATGGGAAATGAGTAAAATAATCATGCATCCTGAGTAATAAAAAGGGTCCAAGGTGTACCGAGAGTGCTCCATAAAAAATCGCACTGGATGGAGTGGGACCTTCCATGGCCGTTGGCAACCAGGAACTCATTGGAAGCTGTCCCGATTTTGCCAGTGAGGCCCAGATAATAAAAAGGCCGATAAAAAAGAGAGCATTTCCTCCATGCCCATGTCCTAGAAGACTTGGCATCAGAGTGTAATCAGTAGAATGAAGATAATGATGGGCCCAAGCCGCAGCGGCCAAAATTCCCATATCACAAAGCCTGTAACTGATGATCGCTTTAAGGGCATGTCTTACTGGCTGAGGTTGAAAATAAAAATAACTGATCAGAAGAACAGAGGTTGTCCCTACTAGTTCCCATCCTACAAAAATGAGGTCAAGAGAGCGAGCAAATGAAACAATCAAAAGTCCAAAGAGCAACATAGACAAAAGAAAAATAAATCGAAAGTAACCATCTTCCTTGTGGAGATAATTCCGTGAAAAACGAAATATAATGCCAATGAGAACCGAAGATAAAAAAGCATATG
>CAMCZE010000068.1 GCA_945885655.1 Bacteriovorax stolpii
ACGAATGCCCCTGCACAGATGAAAAGTATGTTTCTTGTATCAACTTGAATATATTCTTGTTGTGGATGTTTACGTCCGCCTTTCGGTGGAACATTCGCAACAGACCCTTCAACTAGTTTTAGAAGTGCTTGTTGAACACCCTCACCTGATACGTCACGTGTGATTGATGGGTTCTCAGACTTACGTGCGATTTTATCAATCTCATCCACATAAATGATACCACGTTGAGCACGCTCAACATCAAAGTCACAGTTCTGAAGAAGTGAAAGGATCACATTTTCCACATCCTCACCTACGTAACCAGCTTCTGTTAAAGTCGTAGCATCTGCAATTGCAAATGGTACGTTTAAGTATTTTGCAAGTGATTGTGCGATCAACGTTTTACCAGAGCCAGTAGGTCCAGCTAAAAGAATATTTGATTTTGTAAGCTCAATATCATCTTCACGGCTAATGGCCTTGTACGAAATACGTTTGTAATGGTTATGAACCGCCACAGAAATGATCTTTTTCGCTCGATCCTGTCCAATTACATACTGATCCAAGTGGGCCTTAATTTCGTGGGGTTTAGGCACGTTATCAGTGGCCGTCTTTGTCACAGTTTTAACTGAATCTTCAAAAATGATATCGTTACAAAGCTCAATACATTCATCACAAATGTATACGCCTGGACCAGCTATGAGCTTTTTAACTTCCTTCTGTGATTTGCCACAAAAATTACAATTTAAACTACCGTATGATCCTGATGCTTTATCTTTGCTCATATTCGCCTTTTACTTCTTAATAAGCGTTTTACCCTTAGGGATGATGATATTGTCGATTAAACCAAATTCTTTAGCGCGGACAGGGTCTAAGTAGTTATCTCTGTCACAGGCCTTTTCAACCTCATCGTACGTTTTTCCCGTGTGCTTAACGTAAATATTGTTCAATTGTTTCTTAAGGTCCAGGATTTCTCGTGCTTGAATCTCAATATCTGTTGCTTGCCCACGAGCACCGCCCAATGGTTGGTGAATCATGATGCGAGAGTGAGGCATTGAATAGCGGTGACCTGGTGCGCCGGCCTGAAGAAGCAGTGAGCCCATAGAGGCCGCCATACCTACGCAGTACGTATAAACAGGACAGCTAACGTGCTGCATAAGATCATAAATTCCAAGACCCGCATAAACGGATCCACCAGGAGAATTGATGTAAAAGTGAATCGGAGCTTCAGGGTCTGACTGCTCTAAAAAAAGCATCTGAGCAACCAACAAGTTGGCCACCACATCATTCACTTCCGTTCCAAGAAAAATAATTCTGTCTAAAAGTAGACGTGAATAAATATCATATGAGCGCTCACCGCGTGCAGTTTGCTCAATGACAATTGGATTTGGGATATATCCCCTAGGTGAGTCAGTCATACATTTCCTTTGACCAAATGGTTGATTTCTTTATTAAGCTTATCGAAAAATTGTAATATTTCTTAAGCCTAAATTCTAGCTGAAGGTATTCTAATAAGAAGATAGGCACGGAAGGCCAGAAAGCAAGGGAAGAAACACCTTGTCTTGAAATATCTCCCCCACTATATTTTAGTTACAAAAATGGTTTAATCACCCAAAGGAGTCATTTATGGCACGTTTAGTTGGCAATCCTGCCCCTTATTTTAAAGCTGAAGCTCTTGTTAATGGTCAAAGTAAAACAATCTCTCTTGATGATTATAAAGGAAAATGGAAAGTTCTTTTTTTCTACCCTTTAGACTTCACCTTTGTATGCCCAACTGAAATCATCGCTTATTCAGAAGCGGCAGAAAAATTTAAAGGCATGAACTGCGAACTTATCGCTTGTTCAGTGGATTCATTCCACTCTCATCTTGCTTGGACAAAACAGCCTCGTAACGATGGTGGTCTTGGAGAAGTAAAATTCCCAATCATTGCTGATCTTGATAAAAAAATTGCTCGTGACTATGAAGTTCTTGTCAATGATCAAGTGGCCCTTCGTGGCCTTTTCATCATTGATGACCAAAACGTCGTTCAACACTCTACAATCAACAACCTTTCAGTAGGTCGTAGCGTAGATGAAACTCTTCGTTTGCTTGAAGCTTACCAATTCACAGCGAAGTCTGGTGAAGTATGCCCAGCAAACTGGAAAAAGGGTTCTGATTCAATGAAACCAGACACTGCTGGTTCAAAAACTTGGTTTAAAAAACACAACTAGTACCCGAGTATAATGTTCGGTGACTTTAAGGGGGAGCTTTTTAGCTCCCCCTTTTCGTTTAGACGCAAATTGTCACTAATGATAGATCATGTAAGAGTTGCATTTTATTCAACTTTCGGGCCTTCAACAGCAGTAAACTTTACAACGGCAAGGCATTATCACTGAGTTAGTGTTGTCGACTTCACTTTCCATCCCTATAAACGCTTTATTGAAATCAAAAATTATTGTGACTAAGAATTTGGCCTCAAGTTTGCGATTCAAAGGGGTGTGATCATGTTCATGAAGAGCTTGATTAAGAAAAATGAGGGGAATAATGAGATTAGCTAACGTGATCGACATGCAGGAATTTAAAAGTTTTTTGAAAGTAAAACGTACTGAAGAGTATTACGGTCATTATTTGAAAACTTTAGCGGATTCACAACTGGAGACCGAGATCGGCCATCTTTTAGGTGAATTTTCTGGAGATCATTATGATCATGATTTTCATTCTAAAGGTAAATTGATTTTAAAAGAAATCACTTCTCGTATTCAGATTTAAAAGAAGAGGGTGAGGATGAAAAACTATCCTCACCCTCTTCTTTTAATTTTACTGCTTCGTATGGGCCTTTTTATTAGTTTTGTTTTTGTCTAAACTAACTTCATCTTTGTTACCTACTCGAGAAGGATTAATTTCTGGATCCTTTCTAGTACCAAATTTTTTCTGTCCACCTTGCTGCTCTTCGCGATTGGGCATTTGACGAGATGGGTTTTGATTTTTGTCAGTGTTCGGGTTTTGAGTAGCCATAAGAGACCTCCGGTTTTATTCCATTAAAAAAGGTTAACTACCTCTCTGTTGCAAAATATAGAAGCAGTATTGATGCCAACTCCACATAACCAAAATCACGTTCAGAATTTAAATGACATGGGGTAAATGTCCCCACACAACCGAAAGAACTATTTGAAATTTGATTAAAATGCACTGGCATCAAAGTTGCTCCATCTGTACTGCGGAGAATTTATGAAAAAAATTTGTATACTTTGTTTTATACTCATTTCGGCCTGTTCCACAAAGTCTGTGACCACTAAGAAAAAAACTTATCGTCCAGTTGTTTCATCAACGACAACACCTGAGAATAAAGATATTAAACCTATTCAAGGTAAACAATTTACGACAATCATCTTTGAACCTGGATCCTCAATTCTGTCTGACACAAGTAAAAACGATTTACTTATGCTGACAAAAAAACTTAAACAAGAAAGAAAGTCCATTAGGGCCATAAAAATTTTATCATGGGCAGATAAAGAGTACCCTAACAAAATAGAACGGGTTTCTGTTTTAGATGTGATGCTGGCCAATGATAGATCCAAAAAAATTCAAAAAGTGGTGGAACAAGGAATAAAGTCCATTGATGCTGATGTGGTCACTTACAACATGGCAAAACGTCCAGATACTTGGAGCAAAATAGTTCAAGATGACGACTACGATTTAAAAAAAACTTTTGAAGTAAGTGGCACTACGAGTACTCGTTTAAATAATAGCTCTCTTTCGTATACCAAAGCTTCTAAGGCCATCGTCATCATTGATTATAAATAATAAACCCAAGGTATCTACCAAGGAGGACTTATGCCGAACAAAATAGAAGTTGAAAAAGCTTATTCAGAAATAAATATTGGCATCAGCGAAAAAGACCGCAAAAGTGTCTGTAAAGGTCTGTCAAAACTTTTAGCAGACTCTTATCTTCTTCATCTAAAAACTCAGAACTATCACTGGAACGTGACGGGCCCTATGTTTGGCCCACTTCATATTTTATTTGAAAAACAATATCTAGAACAGGCACGGGCCATCGATATCATTGCTGAAAGAATTAGGATTTTAGGAGAATTTGCTCCCGGATCATTTTCAAATTTTTTACGCCTGACTTCCATAAAAGAAGAAACTAGCTTTCCAACCGCAGAAGAGATGCTCACTAATCTCATTCATGGCAATGAAGCAGTGGTGGCCACGGCAAGAGAACTTATTTCCATTACTGATGAGTGTGAAGACGACGTAACAGCAGATTTATTAGTAGAAAGAATGCAGGTTCATGAGAAAAATGCGTGGATGCTTCGAAGTATGACGGCCAGAGCAAATCACTAGCCAAAAAATTTTAGGCCAGATACTTTCTCACTTGTAAAATCATGCCTTCCAAATCCAGGGGCTTTGTGATGATCCCTTCGTAAAATTCTGTCGAAATTTCTTTCTGCACCTCTTCTGGTGAAGCGGAAATAATCACAACTGGACATTTTTGACCATTCGTCTGAATAAAATCTCGTTTAAATTTCAAAAATGCTGATTCTTTCATCCCATTAACATGGTAGTCAGCAAGAATAAGATGAGGGAATGTGCCCTGGATTTGAAGTCCCAAAAGAGCATCATCTGGATTCCGATAAGTCCGGACTGCGTAACCTTCCCTACTCAAGGCCCATGAAATAACTTCTCGTAAATCTTCATCATCATCTAAAACCATGATACGTTTTCTGTGATCACCAATTTTATCATTTTCAGGAACTTCTAGATGAAGTTTTGGTATTGAAAACCAAAACTTCGCTCCCCCATTCTCATGATTTTCACCCTTAATAAACCCACCATGTGCATCTACAATCGTCTTACAGATGTATAGTCCTAATCCTGTTCCTGAAGCATCACCTGTCCAGTATTTATCAAATACTCGATCTAAGTCTTGATTTACAAGGCCACTACCAGAATCCTGAATAATAAAACGTACTTCAAAAAGCAGGTCTTGAATCATGAGATCAATGATGCCATTTTCTTGAGTAAACTTGATAGCGTTACCTAATAGATTTGAAATAACTTGAAATAATTTATTTTTATCAAATAACAAATAAAAACTTTGATCAGGATAATGAGTTCTGATCTGGATTTGTTTTTGCCTAATAAGAGGTTTACACCCATCAAGAACATCTTGCATGAGAACAATGGGATCTTCCTCCGTTTTAATAAGATCCGAAAGATTGGCCTCCATCTTATTTTTATCTAGAAGATCACAAATAAGACTTTTTAAACGATCGGTGGTTTTAATGAGTCGATTGATCTGATTTTTTACGTCATTCACAAAGGGCGAATCATCTTGTTTATTGGCCAGACGTAATAACATCTGAGCATCAAGTTTAATGGCACTCAGAGGAATTTTAATATCGTGAGATACGATGGCAAGCATCTGCTCTTTGGCAGCAAAAGCTTCATTGGCAATCCTTCTTGAAATTGCCTCTTTATCTTTGATCGTGTGTTCTCGTAATAGACGTCTAATCACATGAGGGATACGTCCTAAACGATTTTTGAGAACGACATCTTCGGCCCCCGCCTTCATGAGTTCAACAACTGACTCTTCTCCGATATGGCCTGAAACAAAAATAAAAGCGGTTTCAGGATCACTCTCTTTAACAATCTTCAACGCCTCAAAGGAGCTGAACTCAGGATTACAATAATCAGTAATAACGAGATTCCATTTTTTTTCAGCAAGACATCTTTCTAATTCTTGTTGAGTAGAAATACGAACGAATTCAATTTCGTAATCAAGGCAATACATTTGTTCAAGAATTTGTTGGCTATCTGATACTGATTGCTCAATATTAATGACCTTAAGACATTTTTCCAGCTGTGCCATATATCGTTATTTCCCTTAAAACGAAGATAACTATTGTGAAATACTTAGTCTTTGTAAGAATTCTTAATTTTTACGCACGTAAACCAAAAAAATTATTTGAAAAATTTAGAAGTGAAAAAATGACGACGAAGAAATGCATGAGTGCATTCGTTTATGCCAGAAGCAAGAGTGGTTCCGAGATATTTTCTTAAGGTTTCTTTTAAAATACGCGGTTTTTTATGAACCTTAATCATTTTATTTTTTTTCGCCATTTTTTCTCCTCCCTTGAAAAAAACTGATGATTTCTGGTTAACTTACATACATATAAGTTTCATTCCTGCTCGATAAAGAATACTTTCCATTTCAAGGGCCAAATACTCAACCCTTTCTTTATTTTTTTCAGAAGCCGCTAGCTCCATTTCTTTTCCTATTGGACCCATTTCATGAAAATCAAAAGTCGCAGCGTTGCCTTTTACTTGATGACCAAGTTTAAGAGCATGTGAATAATCTCCGACGTACAATGCATCTTTTAAATTCTTTATTTCTTGAATTCTTCTGACGAGATATCTTTTTTTTAACTCGGTTGGTACCTGCATGTGGAGCATCATATCCGCAGGATTTAAATGTTGCCAACTAAGTGTATCCTTAATTTTTACTGTTATAAATTCATTTTGGGAGCTTATCTCTTTCTTGAACTTGATCTCCAAGGCACGGTCGTGCGCAGCAACGACAACATCAAAAAGGCCGCATAAGAAGTCATCTCTTGTCAAAAAGAACTAAATGGATTCGCCTTTCTATTCAGTGACCATATTTTATAACCACTGAAGGCTTCTATAGTCGTGTCCTACTTGGGACCTCAAGGAGGCTATTTTTTCAATATCTCTATAACCCAAAATAGCCGCTAATTCTCTTGTTCTTACTTTTGTTTCATCATCAGTATTAAACGAATCAATTAGGGTCTGAAGATAAATTAAATTAGATGCAAAAGTTGTCACATAATCATCGATACGTTTTTGATTTTTTGCTTCAAGCTGAACAAATTCTAGCCCAAAACGAGAACGAAAAATATTGTCTAAATCCTGAGACAACTCCTCTCGACGAACTAACTGCGCTCGAGCACGAATAACCTGACGAGGAAAAAGCTCTTTTGTAAAAGTCTGCATTTTCAGGATGGTGAAATTTTTTAAAAATGGCAATTGAGGTAAAGAGATCAGAAGATCAACTTCATCTTTTTCTGGAAAACTTGGCAACTGATTCAAAAGAATTCCACCTTCAGAGATATTGATGGTGGAGCCTTTTAAAACATAAGGCCCGTCAGCGTAAAGAATCGTCTCCTTAAAAGGGGCACGAAGATATTTACGCTGATAGGCCTTATTCATCATAATAGTTTACTAGCAATCTCTGAAAGTGGAGAACGTTCACCGACTTGAAGTTTCACGTGAGCAACGATTTCTTCGCCCTTGAGTTTATCAATCGTATACACAAGACCGTTATTTAGCGAATCAAGGTATGGATTATCAATCTGCTCAGAATCTCCCGTTAATACGATCTTTGTGCCTTCACCTGCTCGAGTGATGATTGTTTTAATTTCATGAGGAGTTAAGTTTTGAGACTCATCAACGATCATGAATTGTTGAGGAAGAGAACGACCTCTAATGTAAGTCAATGGCTCAACGTGAAGAAGACCTTGATTGATGAGCTCATCCCAGGTTGTCATCTCGTTACGAGCACGCTGATTTCCAAAGAGGAAATCAATGTTATCAAAGATTGGTTGCATCCAAGGACCAAGTTTTTCACTAATATCTCCTGGTAAAAAACCTAGGTCTCTTCCCATGGGAACAATCGGACGAGAAACAAGAACTCGTGAGTAGTTTTGTTTGGTGATGGCACACTCAAGTCCTGCAGCGATAGCAAGAAGAGTTTTCCCTGTTCCCGCTTTTCCGACTAATGAAACTAAATTAATTTCATTATTTAAAAGGGCATCTAAAGCAAATTGTTGCTCGATATTTTTTGGATGAATGCCCCACACGCCTTCTTTTGGCTTAATGAGAGGAACTATTCCTCCTTTTTTAGCGTGAAAGCGGCCGAGAGCTTTTTTGAAAGGATTATTTTTATCCACAAGCACTAAATATTCATTTGGATAAATATTATTTATGTCACCTGGTTCAATTTTTAAAAATCGTTCTTTCTCAAACTCTTCAATTTTTTCTAAATCAAAAGGAACATTCCTTTGACCAGAATAAAGCTCATCAACTGTAACGTCAGTTGTTTCGTAATCTTCTGCATGAAGATTAACAGCATCTGACTTAAGTCGAAGGTTAATATCCTTGGTAATTAGTATGACTTGCTCGCCAGCCTCTTTTAGCTGAAGAGCTGAAGCAAGAATAAGATTGTCGTTAAGATCAAGCTTAAGTCCGGCAACTGATGGACCAGTATATTCTTTGGTAATACTGACTTGAAGGACACCACCATTATCAAGAGTAATACCCTTGAACAATGAGCCTTTGCCACGAAAGCCGTCTATCAAACGAGAGAAATAACGGGCATTCCGTCCATTTTCGTTTTGATCTTTCTTAAAACGATCGAGCTCTTCAATAACAGTAAGGGGAATAAAGACTTTGTTGTCGGCCCCGAACTTATTAATGGCCAGGGGATCTAGTAACAGGACGTTAGTGTCGAGTATGAAAGTTTTCTTCAAAAAACTCCTCCTATCCATGGGGAATGTGCGTAAAATTAGTCTAAAGAATTAAGCATCGAATGAAAAGTCAAATAAACTCAGGTAAATAATGATGCGCTTACTTTTCACTTGTTGGTACTTAGAACCTAACTCAATATCATAAAATCCTGCTGTTAGTTTCATGAAAAAGAGATCCAGTGTTGCACCATAGCTATAATAACCGCTGTTCATTCCCACCATGACGGCCAGACCTGGAATACCCGCTTCTGCACCTAAACGTAATCTCTTTCCAAAATCCATTTCTTGATTTAGGGCCCTAAAATCGGCCGAAAGATTAAAATTAAAAAGTTTTAGGTCATGCATAAAGGCCATACCCAGATTTACTTGGTCACGAATGTCGGCAACTGAAAGCTTTTTAGGATTAGATTCTACTTTAAATTCAGTTCCAGTAATATCTAGTGCGGCAAGGCCTAGAACAAGTTGTGAGGGGCCAGCTTTCATCACATGCTCTAGGCCTGCATCAAATCCCCAGCCAATCCCTCTGACTTCACCTAAGGACTCACGAATTCCTGCTAGATCTTTTTTGCTGAGCGTGTCAAGAGCCGTTGTACCCGTAAGTGCAATTGAATCTTTAACACCTGTTCGTTCTAGATATTTCACACCTAAACCTAGTGAGGTCTGCATGCCACTTTTAGTTTTTCCACTGATGCGACTGGAACCTAAAGGCAGACCCAGGCCAAAAATAACTCCACGATCTGATCTTATATCCATATCTAATGTGGGATGAGTATTATTTCTTAAAAGGAGATCAACACTTTCATTGGCAATGAAGTTCACTCCAAAATTAAACATTTTAAAACCTGGAGCGACACCATAACCAGCATGAATGGGATAATCCATGAGAACATCTGCCACACCTACTGGATCTTCAGGCATGTCCTGCATTTTATCCATATCCCCTAAAATATTTGTAACGCTGACACCGGGATTAAATGGATAAAGAGTGAGATCACTATTGTGTCTGGCCAAAGATGCTGGGTTATAAAAAAGAGTGAATGAGTCATCATTAACGGCAGTAAAAGCGTCCCCCATGAGCAAACCACGGGCCGAACGAGCGATATAGGGATACTCAAAAGCAAAAGATCTGGGGAGATAGAGAATAAAATAAATGAAAATCCACCATCTCATTTATAGTCCTGTCTCAAAAAGAAGAGCATAGATATATTGCAACTTTAAAAAGTTTGAAGCAGTCGAGACATTGGTTTCGCACTCCGATTGTGATGTCATCGAGAGAAGAGTTGAGAGGGTCGGATCCGCTGCCAAAATGGCTGATTCAAAATTCGCAGTTAATGCCTTTACTGCAGAAATATTTCCTAAAGAAGTATTACTGGAAAGTTCAACATTATTAATCGTATCAATCAGATTTGTGAAAAGTATCAGACCTTCACACATACGGCGTTGTGTGACCGTCAGTGATGCTGGAACAAGAGATAAATCGGGGTGACCAATGTCAATTGTCGTATCACTACAAAGACCACCAGGGTTTGCTACCGTATCGATATAAGTTGCCGCACTAGACCCTGATTCATAATCAACAAAACACGTAGAAGCAGTCGATCCCTGTTCATCAACATTCGCTGCTCCTAAACCTTTAGCTCCAGCAGAATTTACATTACCGTAAAAATTCACAAATTTTCCAAGCTGTGCAAGTCCCATATAAATATATTGAGTGCCAAGATCCCCCGCTCTTCTTGCTCCAAACTTTGTATTACGAGCAACCTGAGAAGGCGCAACACCTGTTTCAATTTCCAAAACGAGGTTAATGGCCGTTTTTAAATCTGTGTATGAGTCAGAGTCAGCAACTGTCTGTGGAGAAGTTGAAAAAGTTGCAAGCGAATCTAAAAAGCCTGTAAGAGTAGTATTGAGCTTGGGAATGTCTATTGAAAAAAAAGTAACTTCTGAAAAGCCAGCACGGCATGCATACCCTGAGGCAAGAGTTTGTAGATAAACTGCATTATCTTGATCACGACCAACATCTTCTAAGATATCAATCGCTTTTTGACATTCATCTTCTGAAAGATACGTCTGAGCAAGATCAATCGCCTCAAGAGTTTCCTCTTCAGGTTTTTTTCCACAGCTACTTAAAAATAAGAGCAAAGAAATGATGATAAATGAACGAATTTTCATTCTCTTCTCCTCTCTAAGTATTATAAACCTAGAGAGAAAAAGACCTTAGGTGGGTCAAATGTGCCTCAAGAAATTAGACGTGATTCAGGTATCTGACTATTTTAGTTAAAGCTTCCTGAAAAGGGACTTCTTCAATCACTAGTGCTATCCGTGCGGAATTAGGAAGTCCAAAATCCGATCCAGGAACAACGGTAATGCCTTCTAAAAGAAGAAGTTCGTCAGCAATAGCAAAGGAGTGATCCTTGTCTTCTTCAAAACGTTTAAACATGGGCGTTCGTGAAAAATCTATCATGAAATAAAAGGCAGAAGTAGACTGGTACCAACAGTGACTTAAGTTCCCTTCACGAAACTTTTCTCTCAATGTGGCAGCATTTTGCCTGATATGAATACGTACTGGGGCCAAAAAAGAATCAATATATTTTAAATCAAAGTCCATAAGGGCCCGCTGAATGAGACTATTGGGACCAGAGGTCGTCTGGCCTTGAATGCGGTCCATTGCATTTATAATTGAAGTTGGAGCAATGGCATAACCTAAACGTAAACCTGTTGATGCTAAGGACTTAGAAATCGCATGAACAATAATTGTTCGCTCAAGAAGAGTTTTATCATGCTGGTAAAAATATGTCGGTTTGGGATCAAAGTAGATGATGTCTGAATACACTTCATCACTAATGACCACAACTTCGGGATAATCTTTAAGAAAAAGAGCAAACTCCCTCATCCACGAATCAGAATAATGAATACCCGCTGGATTGTTAGGACTATTCACAATAATCATTTTCGTTTTTGATGACATTGCTCGACGTAAATCTTCTATTGCCGGAACAAATGAATCAAACACATTTGATTTCACAACCGTAGGAATCCCCCCCCAAAACTTAATCATTTCAGGATACGAAACCCAATAAGGGGCCAGTAAAACAACTTCTTCACCAGGATCAACAACTGCACCGATCGCGTTATATAAAGAGTGTTTCGACCCATTACTTAAAATAACATCCCAGTCTGTCTCAAGATGCTCATGAGAAATATCGCGAGATTCAGAAAAATGTTTAAGTAGTTTTTTTCTTAGCCCAGGAAAGCCCGTGACTGGAGAGTATTGATAACTTTTAAGAAAGTTCAGTTGATGATGAATTTTTTCAATGAATTCCTGCAAGGGTTTTATGGGAAGCTGCCCTCCAGAAAGGTTATAGATAACTTTCCCCTCTTCGGTCAGGCCAATGGCCTTTTCGTTGAGTTTCATCGTAATACTATCTGAGATGCCTTTCACTCGCGAACTTA
>CAMCZE010000069.1 GCA_945885655.1 Bacteriovorax stolpii
ATATGGTGTGGGTTGGCCGAGAGGAAGAAGCCTTGGAAACTATGTTGGGTGGTTAGACACAGAAATCTCGATAGCATGTAATACTTTTGTTCGAATCCAAAAAGGTCCTTCTCCCAGCACACCTAAAATCGGAGTCACAGGAGATCAAGGCGAAGTTTTTAATGCATGTTTTTCTTCCCATGAAACTAAAGAACAATTTTGTAACTAATACAAGGCCATACTTATGAAAAATAATTCTGTCTCAAATCTTCTGTGTGCCATTTTTCTTCTTTCTGCCTGCTCAAAACATGAGAAAACTAATATCATTAGAGAAGTTGAAAAAAAGAGCAATCAAAACTTAGTCGAGGTTCCTCTTGTTTCAAGTACCTTTAAGGACTGGCAAGATCTTTTACTGTCTAAGAAAGTAAGTATCCAAACTTTAGAAATCTTATCTTCAGAGGTTGTCAGTCAAGACAGGACCATAATAAAAAACATGATGAGTGATCTCACAGAAAATGAACTCAAGGAAATTGAAGAAGAAATTCGAGAAACTGAACTATCAACACGGAACCACTACCTCTTTCGTGGCGCGGAATGGTCAAAACATCAAAAATTTTTGGATCAAACTCTTTTAGGGGATGGCAAGGAAGCTTTTAAAAACTCAAAGAACCTTAGCAATAGTATTATTATTTCAGTTGCAGCGAAAGCGAGAAAAAACTTTCTTAATGAAGTTTTAGTAACTTATTCAAAAAGAATGGATACTTTAAGTTCAGACATAGCTTCAAGTATCCTAACTGAAGCTCAAAAGAATTCTCCCGGTGAACTTGCGAAAATCCTAAAGGCCATTAAGACATCTAGTGAACAAGAGGCCATCGAGTACCTTAAAGATTTTATTGAGGGGCATAAAAACTATATTGAGTTTTACGAGAGTTCGGGACTTAACGTACAAGAGAAGGCCACCTTGGTTGTTTCTGGTGTAATTGCTTATAAAATCTATCAAGAAGTAAAAAACACACAGAGTTTTGAAAAATTCCTAAAAGCTGTTGAAAGCATCCAACAGCTACATAAAAAATATAAAGAACTCGTTATTTTATCAAATTCAATCCAGGGCTACACAAAAAAAATGCACTCAGACGCAGAAAAATTTGTAGCTGCGAGTAAGGACATACAACTCAGATTAAGTACGACTCTTACGAATCTTTCCAAAAAAGATTTTAAAACAGATATAAATACAAAAAAGATACTAAATCATGTATATGACCAAGTCGTAGGTGATACAAAAAACAAGCTCAATCCTAAAGCTAGTCCTCACGAACTAACAGCTTCTGTTAATCAAATGATTTCATCTACTGCGCGCATGGCAGGCAACTTTTCTGCTATTTTAAATACAACACTGACACTCTCGGACTCATTAGGGGTGAAGCTTTCACCAGAGATAATTAAACTTGCCGACAAAGTTCAAAAAGTAAGTGCCGTCGTAAACATCGCTAGTAGTTTAATTACAGGATTCTCCAAAGGAGGAGCACTAGGAGCAATGGCAAGCCTGACTGGAAGCTCAGCTCTTAGTCAGAATGGATTTGAAACTCAGGCCATGGCACGCTTTGACGGTATAGATAAAAAGCTTGATGAAGTTGTGAAGCTACAAAAACAAATGATAGATCTTCAATTACAAACAATGACCATGATTAAGAATGTTGCTCACATGATCGACCAGTATCATCAGGAGGAAATGGACGCTCTCAATGCTATTAAAAACCGTAACGTTGTCATCCTGGAACTTTCCAAAATGTCTCTTCATTCAGGGATAAGAAGTTGCGAAAACTTAATTGCTAAATATATTCATGATCAAAAAAACCTCTACAAGCTGTCAGGACGAGGATCTGAACCATCTATTGCCGAGTTTAGTTCACAAGAGTTATTTGAAAAGCTTAAAACATTTACCAACGTAAAAGAGTTTGTTCGCTCCACAAGAGATTCTATATTTAGTGACTGCCAAGGAGGTATCTCTGCGGCCTTTGAAATGGAAAACATGGAAGAGAATCCTATCTTCTCAATTTACTCGAGCACAGAAAAAAATGATCTTAAAAGTTTTTATGAGGAAAAATACTTACCTCTTTATGGTCTAGTTGGCCCTATTCTGAAAACCGGCACAGGATTTTCTAATGCTCTTCATGCACCTGTCGAATCGATAAAAAGCATAAACAACAAAATCAATCTTATTAAAGGTAATCTTGAAAACACACATTCAATAGAAGGTGAGTATGAATTAAAAAGTTATATCTCGTTTTTTGCACTTCAAAGATATGCCACACAGCTTCTAGCGCTTCACCCATATCTTGAACTAGATCATGACGAGTGGAATGAGAGCATTGATAATGTTTTTAAAAGCTATCGACATGCAACAACAAAACAAAACTTCAGTCCTCGTGGAGTCTATTTTCTTGAAAATGCTCTTTTGAAAACTCAGTCGGCAATAGCTCAAGAAGCTTTACTGGCCGGAGAACCGATCATGAACCTAGTCTTCAGTTCTCTCGAAAAATATTTTAACACTGAAACGCCATGTGATGGGAATAGTCCAGAAGCATGTGCTATTCGATCAAACCCGATCCTTGTTAGAAATTTAATCCTATATTCGTTCTCAGAAGCTAAAAATTCTTTTGGATATACAACCGCTGATTATAACAAAGCGTTTGAAGGGAAAGACATTAAAACTCTTGAAAAACTAATTTTTGATAATCGAATTTCTAATCGTATTGTTTTAATCGGTGATTCTTTAAAATTTATTCTTTATTCAAAAAATGGAGATGTCTTTCGAATTGATCTACCAAACACAATTGAGATTCATGATAATAAGGTTACTTATTCTGACGATATGAGATCTCTTTTATCACTACAGGATAAGATTTTAGATGCTCTGGTTAAGGTTACCCCACTCAATATTGATCATAATCTTGAGAAGGTCGGAATGTTGATCCTTTCTAAAGAATTAGAAGAAACTAAGTAGTTTTTTGGGGGATTCAAAATTCCCCCAAAAACTCCAAAACTGGGTAGAAAAAAGTCATTTATTCTTCTCATTTCTCATCATTCAACAAATGTGTTAGAGACCCTTCTTATTGCTTAAACTTTATACACCTGTACACTCCCCTAACGTCCTCCTCCCTTAAATCCCACTCCCACTCCTTCGCGCTTGGCACCTCCTTTGCTATTAATTCAGCATGGATCAAAAGCCAACATCATCCATTTCTCAACTTTTGAGGGACTCTTCCCTCGATTACAAGGTCTTCTCTAGACCACTCTTGGCGCGTCTTCTTGAGGCCATGGAACTTTCAAAAAATTATTATCATGGCGAAGGGGATTACCTGTTCTATGAAGAGCATGGAACCATTCACCGTGTTTTAGATCTTACAGGCGGATATGGTGCGAATATTTTAGGGCATCGAAATCCTAGACTTCTTGCCAAACTCAAGTCTTGGCATGACTCTGGTGCGCCCTCATTAACTCAGGGTAGTCTTCGTCAGCAAAGCGGTATTCTGGCCAAAAGAATTTCAGACTCATTAGCATTTGAAACAGGAGAAGGTCCATGGATTACGACTTTTTCTAATTCAGGGACTGAAGCCGTTGAAGCGGCAATGAAACATAGTCTTATATATTTTAGATATAAACTGGTCGAAATCCAGCAAGAGATTGAAAAAGAGATGAATCAGGCACTGATTATAATCAAACGAATGGAGCCTGCCTTTCAAGTAAAAGAACTTAAGAAGTTACGTTCTTCCCTCATTGATAAAATACCTGAATTAAAAATGAGTAAAGAGCGGGCATCCTATCTTACTCATCAATTAGCAAATACTCATGATGTGGATGAACTCGTTTCACTTATTCGTGAAATTAATAAAAAGCAAATCGAAACACGACCATTTTTTATCTCTTTAGAAAAATCATATCATGGAAAAACTATGGGGGCCCTTTCGCTTACATGGAATGAAGGTTTCAGAAATCCCTTTTATTTAGATGAGTCCAACAATCAGCAAACGATTTTTATCTCTCAGTACATTGAGAACACTAAACTTGAAGACGTCATCAAATCTGCTCAAAGAGATTTAATTTTATTGGCCCCTACTAATTCAGGCGTAACTATCGCTAAACATACTTTTTCTACCATCGCAGCTGCGTTTGTTGAGCCGATCCAAGGTGAGGCAGGAGTAGTTCCTGTTTCTCATAACTTTTTGGCCATATTAAAAAAATTCTCACTTCAAGAGGATTTTTTGCTTGTATTTGATGAAATCCAATCCGGAATTTATCGTACTGGATTTTTTACGGCAGGGTCTCTTTCGAGTGTTTCTGCCGACGTCTATACATTCTCTAAATCTCTAGGTGGTGGAATTGCTAAAATTGCGGCAACAACTATTTTACAGAGAAAATACATTGAAGATTTTGGTTTTCTACATACATCTACTTTTAGTGACGATGATTTCTCGGCATCTATTGCGCTTGAGGTTCTCGACATCCTTCAAGCTGATAATTCCCCTCTTGTAAATGGAATGCAAAATGCTGGTTATCTTTCCGCTCGGTTAGAAAGACTCAAACTGCTTTATCCTGAAATCATTAAAGAGATTCGTGGACAAGGCCTCATGCTCGCTGTTGAACTAAACGATGTACTGCCTGATCTCGGTTTTGAATTTAAAATCATCAGCGATTCAAAGATGCAAGGCTATCTCATGTCTTCTGCTCTCCTAAATCATGAGGGATTGCGCATGAATCCCTCTCTTTCAAACAACCTCACACTAAGAGTACAGCCTAGCCTTTATATAACCATCACACAGATTGAAGAATTAGTTCTTGGACTGAGTCATCTATGTGACGCACTTAAAGCGAGTGATGTTGCTTATTTCCTTTCGGCCATTTATCCCAAAGACTTCATTCATAATCAAAAAGCTCCTGAACTTCATACCAGTGTGATTCTAGGTTCTAGACCCTTAAGTGTATTTTTATGTCACTTAATTGATGAGGCCCATATCCGCAAAGTTTCTCCAGCATTAAGAGATGTAGAAGGAAAAGAACTTCTACAAAAACTTGCGCGAACTAAAGATTTAGCTGAATTTCAAATTTACCATACACAAACCATTTTAGATGATCAAAATCGCGAGATGGACATTGCCCTTCTCGCCATACCTATTACATCTGAAGAACTTAAACGATCATTTGTCTCACGCAAACGTTATCAAGTGGTTCAAAAAGTTCAACATGCTCTTCAATATGCTAAAGAACTTGGCGCTAATACTGTGGGACTTGGTCAATTTACCTCCATTGTTTCTGGCAACGGTCTCTACTTGGATTCTTTAGGCATGAATCTCACCACTGGAAATGGATACACTATCGCACTTACAGTTCAATCGGCGCTTAGATCAGCAAAAGAAAAAAATATTGAATTAATTAATGCCACAGTAGCACTTGTAGGTGCTGCAGGTAATATTATGTCAGTGGCATCAAGCCTAATGGCAGATCATGTGGGTAAGATCATCTTGATGCATCACACTCCTGTTGAAACCAGTATTAAGTTTCAAGAGGCGACTAAACGCATTTTGGGTGAAATTTCACTATCAGAAGCTCAAAGTCCAGTCGTTCAGGTGATCAAAAGATTGTGGAGGCCAGGCACTGAGCTCTTAGGTTTTTTAAAAATAGCAGATGTTATGCGTGTATTTTGTACTTCAGGAGATATGAATATTATTGCTGAGGCGAACATCGTTTTATGTGGTGCAAGTGCATCAGCAGGATTTTTAACTTTAGATTTATTTAAATCAAATGCTGTAATCGTAGATATTGCCGTACCTCCTACTATCAAGCCTGAACTTTTAGCGAAAATAGAATCTGAAAGACCAGATCTTGTTTATCACATGGGAGGAGTTGCCAAGATGCCTCTGTCCCAAAACATCAGCACTTTTATTTTTCCATTGAATGAAAATGAGTGTTACGCTTGCATGGCCGAAACTTTTGCAATTGGGCTTAGTGGAAAAAAGAATTTTTTAAATATCGGAGATCTTAACAAAAAGATCGTGACCGAAGTCGAAATCCTGGCCAAAGAGGCCGGATTTATACTTGGAAAAAACAAAAACAAAAACTCACTTTAAATCTTTTCCATAGAGCACATACTTTGCATATGGAACCTGAAGATCAGGATTAAATGACCGTCTGGCAGGCGAGAGCTCATTTTGAAAAGTTACAATAACTTTCCTCATATACCAGGCAAAAGCAGAGATTCGATTTGAAACCTGAATCTGAACACCCTTAATTTCTTGCCCATCAGGACCCGGAATTTTGCCAACATGAGCGATCATAAGACAAGAAGTATTAAGTCTCAGCTTGGCCAAAAGCAAAGCCTTCTGAACAGCATTAAGTTTTTTACTTTTTAAAGGTGCAAGAATTGATAAGGGATCAGTGAAGTTGATACTAAATCCTACTGGTTTCCCTTGGAGCTCAACAATATAAGAATAAAGTGGATTAATGAGATACTTAAAATCCTTGTAGATAACTTTAAATTGCTCAAAATTTATGCTTTCAAATTCAGGCATGTCCTTATAGGCTTCAATAAAAAGACCATGGATGATTTTAAGTTCTTTGTTCCAATTTGATAGCTGTACACACCGAATATGAGTTTTTACTCTTTTTCCTTTAGGGGATTCATTTTTTTTCCTAGAAAGCGTAAGCCTCTTTTTAAAAAAATCTATCAACCCACTCATTTTTTTAAGCCGATAACTGTCCCATGTTTCGATAACTGTGCAACCAGTGGACTTAAACAAAGAATGGTAATAGTAGGGATAAGTTGGCTCTCCATAATACGGCTCCCCCCCACCCTCGCATCGAATCCGGTATTTAACAAAAAAGTTCAAATCCACTGGTGTTTTAAAACTCTTTATTTCCATTTTATGAGCAAAGGATTCTACTTCATTCATAAGAAATCGAGCAACGTCTACCCGATTAATCCAATCGATAAAACCTAAGTTTCCTACTGAAGATTCATGCTTTTTACTTAGGATGGCCTTGGCCACAACCCTACCTTCTTCAAAAACAAGGAAAGCGACCCAGTCGTAATCCTGAATAAAAACAGAATCTTTCGAAAAGAATCTTTTATAATCTTCTATGGTCTCGGGAAAACTCGTCACAATATCTTTATGAATCTCATTTCTGAATTTATAAAATGTTTCAAAAAAATCGTCATTCCATTGAGTGATAAATCTCACTGTCATCATACGTGCCTCTTAAATGTCATCATGATGTTATTTATCGGCCTTAAAGTAATGCCTGCTTCAGATTTTTGCTCCTCAACCTGTGTTATATTCCAGTCACATTCATGGATTAGAGTCGCAAGAATAATCTTGGCCTCTATTGTAGCAAAGTTTGCTCCAATGCATGCCCGAGGACCTAATCCAAATGGATAAAAAGAACCATTAATGATCTTTTTTCGATTTTCTGGTAAAAATCTTTCAGGATGGAAATTCTCTGGGTTTTCCCAGAAATCTGCGGACCTGTGACTCAAATATGGGGACACGACAACATTGGCATTTTTGGGAATATAAAGACTATCAATCTGATCCGGTGCCTCTGCTTGTCTCATAAAAACCCAAACTGGTGGCCAAAGTCTCATGACTTCATCTATGACGGCGCTATACCATGGTGAAGAATTTAATACTTCAAAATCTCCCGTTTCAAAAAACGCCTGACTCTCAATCCGTAGATGTGTTTTGTAATGTGGATTTTTAGCAAGTTCGATTAGGGCCCAGCTCATGGTGTTCGTTATTGTTTCATGTCCTGCCATAAGAAAAGTCATGACCTCATCTCGAATTTCACGATCCGTCATCCCGGCCGTTCCCTCTTCCTGGGCATTGATAAGAAGTTGCAAAAAGTCATTTTCCCTTTTGCCTTCACGGCGCTGGCCAATCATCCCATATACGTACTGGTCAAATTTCATGATAATTCTTTTTAAAATTCGGTGCTGATTTGTAGGAATCCAAAATGGAACTGGAATGGATGATCGTGTTTTACCAGTTATGATTTTCATCATCAGAAGAATATCCTCTAACCAAAAATCCATCTCGGGGGTTGGCTCTTGAGAAAAAAGAGTTTTTAGAACGATTCTCCATGTTAGACGATTCATTTCATGAAAACTATTAAGTTCATATCCATTTTCCATGGATGCCACAAATGTTTGTGAGGTTTCTAGAATTTTAGGAGCTAACTGATAAACACTCTTCCAGCTCATGATAGGGCGACTTAATCTATGTTGTCTACGCCATGAATCCCCTTCATTAGTGATAAGCCCTCGACCTAAAAATTGTCTTAAGGCCTTAGTTGTTCTACCTTTGGTATAGGCTGAATTATTTGTTTTGAGAACATGAAGCACATCATTAGGATGACTTAATAGAATTAACTTTTTACCAAAGATATCAAGAGTCATTCTATGACCCTGTTGTTTTTCTAGGTTAACGATAAAATTCAATGGATCGCCACGATATTCTTTAAGAGTCTGGTACGATTTTTTCAAATTCATAATCTCTCCACCGTACCCTTCGTTCCATCAACGCGAATCCGATCACCCGTTTTAAGACTTGATGTAGCTGCTTTAACCCCCACAACGGTTGTTATGGAAAGTTCTCTTCCAATGATTGCTGTATGACTTAAAAGGGAGCCTTTTTCGGAGACTAAAGCAAGACTTCTAGACATTATATAAACCCATGCTGGATCAGTATTTTTAGTAACAAGAATGAAATTTTTCAAGTCCGATTGTAAGGCATCATCTGGGCTCTCTAAAACCAATGCTTGCCCCTCCACAATACCAGGAGAAACCCCTTGACCTACCAAATCTCCAGAAAAAATCATAGATTTGATATCTGGAAGTTTTTCATCAGGTTGCCACTGGATGAATTCTGGATAAAGTTTTTTCTTACCTTTCCAGCCTCTTCGAGTAAGGATTAAATTTTTTACATAATCAAAATCAATTTCATGATTTATAAATGCCATCCATTCCTGACTATTAAGTGAGAAAAAATCAAAAAGGTCGAATTCTTTCCATCTCAGGTCTTCTGTCTGAAGTTGTAAAGCAAGATTAATCACAAGTTTTCTCAATAAATGATAATATTTTCCTCGCCAAAGCCGGGCGGCCTCTCTGATGGCGATACAGTCACGCGTAAAATTTAAAACTTTTAAATCAAGTCCATTAAACTCAAAAGAAGATTTATCCTGAATCTTCTTTTGTTTAATCTCAGGTGTATCTTTGGCCCACATAATAAGTTGTTTAAATAAAAGAGGATTATTTTTCAAAGGTAAGCTTTCGAGTTTTAATTCTTCGAAAGATCGATCTCCATACAGAAGAAGGAATTCCTCCATCTTTTTCACCTCGACTGAGAATCCTAAATTTTCCAAGTCTTGAAAAACTTTTTTATATGGATCAATGCTTGCTTTCAATTCGCATGAATCAAATACTTCAATAAAACGAGGAGATAACTCCATTACAAGAGCATTAAAACACTCAAGTGGTTTAAGTGAATCCACTCCATCTGAAGTCTTCAAAATATCGATAATTTTATTCTCATTCAAACCATGTTTCGCGCAGGCTTTTGTTAAATAATTTAATCCCAGCATGATATAAATATCATTAATAACCGTTAAGCCAAAACCCAAGGGTCTATGAATCAGTTGATCTATATAAGTAACAATTTCACTTGAATTTTTAAATCCAGCAATATCCTCTTCAATTTTCTTTTGATTCAAATCAAGGTTATGAAGAAATGACTTAAATATCTTTTTTCGAAAATACACATTTTTAAAAAAACTTAACATCGCAGATAGGCCCTCAATTTTTGAGAGCTCTGTTTTATAATAAGGAATGTTCACCTGATCCATATTGCCACCGATCATTTTATGCCACTTAGTGATATTTTTTTCACCTCCTGGCAAAGCTCTAAGGACAGCATAATAGTGTTCAAGGTTATAATATAAATGATCATCTACAACACTTATAAGTCTTGCGTAGTGATAAGATAGATCTGAGAATCTTTTTCCTTGGGCACCTAGGATTAAAGCTGATTCTTTAAAGACATTCTCATAGGCCTTTTTCACAAACTGAGCAGTAAATGGACTCACTGATCCAGGATATGATTCCGAAAGATTGGTATCCACAAAACAGGCAAGATTTTTAAAAACTCGTGTGATAGGACGAATCTGAAATATATAAAGTTGTCCATCTCGTATACCCCACTCGATATCAGCGGGCATTTTAATTGTGAGTTCTAGATGAAGAGCAGTATGAATGAGTTTCTTGATTTCATCTTCATTTAGAACAGGCAAATCATTTTGTATAATTTCGGTGATTTTGTCTAAAGATCTAGTATAGAGGTAATGATCCACTGGAACCAAACCAGAAACGACTCCTTCACCCATTCCATAGGCAGCATCTATTGCCACAGCAGATGTCGGTGTAACAGGAGAACGAGTAAAAATAACTCCACTCTTGTCCACATCAATCTGCTCCTGAACAACGACGGCCATTTTAAGTAAAATATGTATTTTTTTTCTAAATAAATATTCATTAACCCTATCAGATTTAACTGAATTAAAGATCTGTTTTAAGGATTCCTCCCAATGAGCCTCAGTGACATTCAGTAATGTTTCAAATAGTCCGGCAAAACTAGAATCAACCTGATCCTCAGCAATCATTGAACTTCTAAGAGCAACACTCCTATGAGATTTAAAAAAATCAGACATTTTAGTTTTGACTTCGGAGCAGATCTCACCAGTTAATAAATACTCATCAAAACTTTTTGTCGTAATAATAAAAAATGGTGCGACTGTTGTTTGCCAAGAAATAAGTTTTTGAAGATGAAGACCTTTTCCCCCAACCAGCTCAAGAGGCGAAATCTCGTGAGAACTCGCAGTTTTCATAAAAGGGATGCTACCAACAAAAATCCGATCACCACCAATATTTGACTTTCAGCTTTGTCTTTTAGAAGTTTAGGCAATTTTAGTGTGAGAAGAAATTTAACATAAGGAATGATGAGAATGGCCTGTAAAACCAAATATGATGCAATTAAAGGCCAAGGCGAATCCATTTCAGAAAAGATTAACACCATACAGGCATTAAAAATAATCTGTAAAATGAGTGTTATTCCAATGGCAATTTTGGGACCAAAAATTTTTGAATAAGTTGTATAAGACGTTTCTTGTCCAGGAGCACGGATCTTTCTAGCAATTTCCCAATTCGTAAAAATGAGACACAAAGGAAGAATGAACCAAGACTTATTCCATCCCACTTGAGGATAGAGCGCCTGGCAAGCAAGAATAAGATAGATGAAATTAAAAATTACTATAGGATGATGAGTGATGAAGGCAAGCGGTAAACTTTTTCTCATCATCTTCTCAACAAAAAACCATTTTAGCATAAGGCCTGTAAAAATAAGAATCACCAGAGACCAGATCAACACGGCCTTTGAAGTTGTGCTTAAAAACACAATCATCAAGATACAAAAAATTCCGAGAGCTTTAAGATCTTTATGTTTAACTCTTCCTGATGGTAGAGGTCTATTAGGAAAATTAGTTAAATCGTCTTGATAATCTTTGAACTCATCCATTATTCTTAAAAGAAGGGCGATGAGGGTCAAAACAATCGCAGGAAAAACCAACTCCACTCGAAAACCAGGCTCAACATCATAGAGCTTAAGATAAGCGAGTTCTACGGCATAAGCTGTCACAAGGTTTCCAATGATCGCTGTCGCGGGAAACATTTCATTTAGATAGATACTAAGTCTTTTGAGCATGCATTTTCCTAATAGGGACTTTTTCTCATTTTAGCCTTAAAAAGCAGAATATTGATTAAAAGATGTAAACAAGTTCCGAAAGCC
>CAMCZE010000070.1 GCA_945885655.1 Bacteriovorax stolpii
TTCAGCATTGGTGGCATCCACCAACTGGCCGAGGAGTTCGTACTCGTTTCTCAGATGACTTGTTATGGCTACCTTATGTCGTCAATTATTATGTTGAAGTGACTGGTGACTATTCCATCTTAGATGAGATGGTTCCCTTTATCGATACCCCTCTTCTTTCTGAAGGTCATGATGAAAGCTACACTCAACCTGACATCTCCAAAAAAGAAGCTTCTATTTTTGAACACTGCACTCGTGCCATTGACCGAAGTCTTAAAGTTGGCGATCATGGGCTTCCACTTATGGGTTCAGGAGACTGGAACGATGGTATGAGTCGGGTTGGAAACTTAGGTAAAGGTGAAAGTGTTTGGCTGGCATGGTTTCTAATTAAAACGCTTAAAGAATTTGTTCCTCAATGTGAAAAAAAACAAGATCACATCAGAGCAGAAAAATATTTAAACCACATTAAATTTTTAAAAAACTCCATCGAAACAAATGCCTGGGATGGTGAATGGTATCTTAGAGCTTATTTTGATAACGGAGACAAAATGGGCTCCCATGAAAATGAAGAGTGCCGCATCGATGCTATAGCCCAGTCCTGGTCTCTGATCTCCGGCGAAGGGGATCCAGTAAGAGGTAAAACTGCACTTAAGTCAGTAAACAAACATCTTATTAACCGTGAAGACCAGATCATTAAACTTTTCACACCTCCTTTTGATAAAAGTGATGCGGATCCAGGTTACATCAAGGGTTATGTACCTGGAGTCCGTGAGAATGGAGGCCAGTACACTCATGCCGCTATCTGGACCTTGATGGCCTATGCTGCAATTAAAGATGGAAAAACGGCCACAGAACTTTTTGCTCTTATTAACCCAATCAACCGCTCCTCAACCCGCACAGGTGCACAAAAATATAAAGTTGAACCCTACGTCATCTCTGCAGACATCTATGGTGTTTTTCCTCATGTGGGCCGAGGTGGTTGGAGTTGGTACACCGGATCTGCTAGCTGGATGTATCGGTCGGCCATCGAATCCATTCTAGGTCTTAGAGTGCAGAATAATTATTTTATAATTGAACCGTGCATACCTCAAGAGTGGGATGGATTTAAAATGACCTATCATAATTATAAAATTAATGTCCTCAATAATCAGATTGAAGCCTCGGTTGAACTTGATGGACAGATGATTGAGAATGGAAGAATTCCATTCCATCAAGATCAGAAGGAACATCTTGTAACGGTAAAATTGAAAACTTAAGACGTGATTAGTACTCTACTTTCGAAGTGGATCTGAGAATTTAAAAAGGCCCTAAGAAATTTCTTTCTTAGGGCCCAATGACTTAAACTTAAAGACTTCTACCACCGTCAGGAATATCAGAGCTACTAGATGAGTCCATAACACGGTTACCAATGAATGAATCTCTTTCTTCGCCTACACGAGCAACGTCACGGGCACCACATTTTTCAAGTAGATCTTTGGCCTTAGAAGACCATTCCTTATTATCTACGTGAACAGAAATAAGCATGCCACCTTCTTTTACAAAAGTCTCATAACGCTTGGCCTCGTATTCAGGAATTCCAAGACCGATAAGACCTCCAGAAATTCCACCGACTGTACCACCGATACCTGCACCAGCAATAGCACCCATGATTGGGCCTGCTGCTACAAAAGGGCCGATTCCAGGGATTGCAAGAGCACCAGCTCCGGCCAACCATCCTAAAATTCCGCCACCTAAGATTCCGGCAGATGCGCCAGTTGCAACACCTTCAGGAGCTTTTGTATTTTTTTGGTGAGCAAAATCTATCGTTTCACCACGATCTTGCATAAGAATTGAAATATCAGAGTTTCTAAAACCAGAAACTTTAAGTTCATCCACTGCACGCTCAAGTGTAAGACGGTCGTTGAAGATACCGAAAACGGCATTACTGCCTTTCTTTTTCATGTCGAAACCCATGTGTCTATCCTCCGTTGGATGGTTAGTGATTATTTAGTTATACGAAAATTAGTTTTTATTATTTTTGATCCAGAATACTTTTTAGCAATATCTGTTAATGAAGTTACTTCTTCTTGACTTGTTACCGTCCCAGAAAGAGTAACGGTGTCTCCCAGAGTCACGATCGTAATATTTTTAGCATGCATGGAAAGTGATTCAGTTGAAGTGATACGGTCACGAATTTTTCGAGTGATTTCAACTTCGGCCGCCGTTCCCTGCATTTGAGAATCAGCTTGTTTTCGTATATTGGCATTAGTGTAAGAAGTACCTGTTGCAAAAGTGTAAGAACCGATACTCGTGAGGCAAAGTATCAAGAGTAATTTAGATTTCATATATTTTCCTTTTGAGGTTTGTGAGAACTATAAAACTCTATTGATACGCTACGAATAAAAGAAAAGAAAAAAAAACCTGTTGTCATTAATTATGATCGGCTAAAGGTACTCACTTCATTTTTTTTATGATCAGTTCTGTCATCGTAAGAAAAAAAATCTTAAAACGAAGAATGAATTTTTGTTAATAAGACTAAAGGGCCAGTTTATATAAACAATGTTGATGGATAGGGACGTTACAAGATACATCTACTCCTTTTTATTATTTTAACTTAATCCTAACATAAGAAATAATTGACTATAAAAAGACGAATTCGTAGAGTTTAAGAATGAAAAAAATATTTTTATTTCTCCTCCTTGTTATTACGACTCAAGCCTTTGCTATTGATTATCCTAAAGGACCTGATAACTCTCTGACTCCAGGCTCTTTTTGTGCCAATCCTGACTCGTACCGTTACCCTGAAAATATCGCTTATTGTCGCAGAGATGTTTCTCAAGATAGAAAAAATGGTATTTTTCTCATTTATAAAAACGACCTCGGTTTTAATATGGGCGAGACGAGAAAACATTTTAAAATTGATCACTATATTCCACTCTGTGCTGGTGGCAGTAATAAACAAGACAACCTCTGGCCACAACATTCATCTATCTACTCCATTACAGACCCTATCGAGTCAGTTGGTTGCCAAAAACTTGGCAATGGACTTATCACTCAAAAAGAATTGGTGGATTTGATTAGGCTTGCCAAGAATAATCTTGATGAAGCGGCCGATGTCTTGAAACGGCTACAGTCTCTTTAGGAAAAAAAGAGCGCCGCGTCACAACATCTTTCATCTTCTTCAATTTCACGATACAATTTGAGCATGAAGCTCAACTTGATAAATTCTTTTTTGAAGCACAAGCTAGTCTACCAGACACTCGTTATTATTAAATCTCTCACTAGAACTGATCCACCGTTTATTGTTATCTATCTTTTAGATCTAAGGGCCCACCCAAGTCATCTTGGCCCTTTATCTGCACCATATTTACTTACTTAAACTTTTGGTTTCTCATAAATGATATTAAAAATATAAAACAAGGATTTTACATGAACGCTATGACTATTTTCCATCAAGGTGGATTCATCATGTACCCACTTGCCGTTTGTTCAGTACTCGTGTGGACAGTTGCAATTCATAAATACTTCGTTCTCAGATCTTTTATTAAAGATTATAAAAAAGTCGATTCAGAGATCCAGCAAGCTATTTCTAGCAGCAAAATAAGTGACCTTAAATGGATTCTTAAAAACACACCAGGGGTTATCACTCACGCTCATGAACCTCTGCTCGATGATCACTTTTCAGGTGCAGAAGCTTTAAACGACAAAATCCATCGTCGTCTTCAAGAAGTGAACAGTTTCCTAAAACAAAACTTATGGATTCTTGGAACCATTGGTAGTTCTGCTCCATTTATTGGTCTTTTCGGTACGGTTCTTGGAATAATGGAATCTTTTAGGGCCATCGGGGCCACTGGTAAAAGTGGTTTCAGTGTCGTTGCTGGGGGTATTTCTGAATCTCTTATCGCTACGGCAGCAGGTATCGTGGTGGCAGTAGTCGCAGTTATTTTTTATAATTATTTCCAAACAAAAGTAAATGGTATTGCTCAAGACTTCCGTAATAAACTTGCAGATACAACAGAGATGCTTATTCTTACTAAAACAAGGAAGTAATTTATGTCATTTAAAAATCAAGACTCCGGTCAAGACGATATTGTATCTGACATTAACATGACCCCATTGATTGATATTATGTTAGTTCTCCTTATCATTTTCATGGTGAGTTCGTCTGCGGCCATAGAATCAGGATTAGATTTAAATCTTCCGGAATCAAGTTCTGTTAGCGATAAATCAGACTTGGTGCTGGTTGTCTCTCTTTCAAAAGCTGGAGAGCTGGCCGTGCAAGGTGAAAAAGTAAGTATGGATAAGCTTCAAGATAAAATCTCTCAAGGTCTTAAGTCACTTAAAACTGACTCAGTCATTCTTGAAGGTGATGGCCAATCAATGTTAGCTTCGGCCATGGAAGTTATGGACATGGCAAGAAATGCTGGAGCAAAAAACTTTTCTCTTGCGGCCCGCCTAAAAGAAAATAAATGAGTCCATCAACAGAATGGTATTAACGACGTTTTTTAGTTTTTTTAAAACCTGGATGTTGTCTTTTTTCTCCAACTCCAAGAACCTTTTGTCTCTTAGAGTGATCTAGGTAGGCCGACTTCTCCTGGCTCTTGCCAGGAGTGGGTGCAGTGACTTTCCCCACCAGACCTTTAAATTTTAAGACTTCAAACTTTCCTTCATATTTTTCTGAGGGAAGATAGAGCTGAATGAGTTGTTGAATTTTTTCTAAAAAGTTTTTTTCTGAATCATCACAAAACGAGATCGCTTTTCCTTCTTTACCTGCACGAGCTGTTCTTCCAATTCGATGCACATAACTTTCAGCTTCTCGAGGGAGATCAAAGTTAATCACATGGCTTACACCCGGCACATCCAGGCCTCGTGATGCAATATCGGTAGCAATCAAAACTTTGATAACACCATTTTTAAAATGATCAAGGGCACTTTCTCGTTCCGCCTGGCTTCGATCACCATGAATGACTTTTGAAGGCATACGATTCTGGGCCAGATACTCAGCCACATTATCAGCGACATTTTTAGTTCTTGTGAAAACCAAAACAAGTTCTGTCTCTTCTTCTTTGATGATTTTTTTTAAGAGCTGAAACTTATCATTTTTTTTGCAATAAATAACTTTCTGTTGAATTTTATCAACTGTTGAAGATACTGGGGTGACTTCAACACGTTTAGGATTTTTAAGCATCCTACCAGCAAGATCTGCAATATCATCTGGCATCGTGGCCGAAAAAAGCATGGTCTGTCTAACAGATGGCAAACGATGAATGACTGATTTGATATCGTCAATAAAACCCATATCAAGCATGCGGTCAGCTTCATCTAAAACAAATATTTCCACTTTTGAAAGACGTAAATGCCTTTGCTCTATAAGATCAAGTAATCTTCCTGGAGTTGCGACAACAATATCTACGCCATCTTTGAGGGCCCTAACCTGCTCTCCTTGCCCCACTCCACCATAAATTGCGCAACTCCTCAGATGCAAATCTTGGGCATACCCCATGATACTGGTATGTATCTGCGAACAAAGTTCTCGGGTTGGAGATAGGATAAGAATTCTTGGGAGTGCAACTTCACGTTTAAGAGGTTTATTTAAAAGATGCTGAATAATCGGTAATGAGAACGCTGCTGTTTTACCCGTACCTGTTTGAGCGATTCCCAAAAGATCATATCCTTCTAACAAAAATGGAATGGCCTCGGCCTGAATGGGTGTGGGCGTGAGATGACCTTGAACATTTAGGTTTTTCAGAAGGACTTCATGGAGGGCCATTTCATTAAATTTAAGCATGATGTTGCTTGTTTTATCCTAATGACCTCATAAAACAAGGTAATTCTTAACCGTTTGGATGACTTACATGGCCCACGGACTTGCCGATCCCTCCCCATTGATGGATGATCTCCTCAAATGACTATAGACTACCTGAAACACATCACCAAAGAGCAGATTAACGAACTCCCTATGCATGAGTACCGAGGCAAGATTATCGTCATTGAGACCTTTGAAGGTGCTTTGAAGGCCATTGCTCTTCTTCTCAAAGAAAAAATTCTGGGATTTGATACTGAAACTCGACCTAGCTTTCAAAAAGGTGAGGTCTACCAGGTCTCTCTTCTTCAATTGGCCACTGAGGATTGTGCTTATCTCTTTCGCTTAAATAAAATACCTTTTCCAAAAGAGCTTACCCAGATTTTATCGAATGCTAACATCATCAAGGCCGGTGTGGGTATTCGTGATGATATTAAGGGCTTTCAAAAACTTCATGTTTTTGAGCCACAAGGATTTGTGGACCTCTCTCATGAGGCGGGAAATTTGGGTTTTACGAGTTTTGGTCTAAGAGCACTGACTGGGATTTTTTTAGGTGAAAGACTTTCCAAAGCGGCCAAAGTTACTAACTGGGAAAACATGCACCTCACTCCAGCACAAATCAAATATGCTGCCAGTGATGCCTATGTAGGGCTTAAAATATTTGAAAAGATTATGGAGCTTAAAAAAGCCTAACCTCTGGCCGCTTCTAAAATATTTTTTAGTCTTAATTCTTTGATTTCAATAAAAATCTGATTTGTTCTCTGAGAATTCACTCTCCACGATTCTTTTTCTTCTACTGAAAGAGTCTTTTTAGCTTTCGCAAAACCTTTATGTTCCACTTTTAGTTTCGCCAATTCTTGGGTTAAAGATTCCATCTTCATTTTATCTGCTTGGCCTAACCAATATCCATCTTCCATATAATTCCTCATTCATTGTGATGGAGCCTTATAACCATTGATTTTAAGAATGTCCTCTAATTAATGAGGAACCTTAAACTCCTTACACCAAACCAGCTAAAACTCTCTCCATTCACATAAGCATGCGGAAATCCAAGTTCTTTAAGTCCATCTTTGTTCTTTAAAAAGTGATAAGGCTCGCTTGAAAAAAGAAGCAAGGTTGATTTGTTGTCAGGCATATTCACTAAATCAATTACCGGATACTTTTCATCATACTGCGGAATAAGGGCCTGCATGCCACACAATTCAAGCATGGACCCTATAAACGTATCCCGACTGACACTCATCCAAGGATTTTTCCAAATGACATAAATAACCTTGGTTATTTTTGTTTGAGGTTTTAATCCCCACTCTACGATTCCAGGAAAATTATCCAGATTCAAAGGCCTCTTAAATAAAGGAACCTTTTCCCAGGCCTCGGCATACTGAAGAAGAACTGAATTATTCAACTTGGCCCCAAGAGAATTTAATTCTCTTGGCATATCTAAAACTGAACTCACATGAGTGGCAAAATAAGGAAACTCCGCTTCAAGAGACATGCTGATAGGATTTTCTTCTTTATCTAAAATGATAAGATCAGGATTTAAGGCCGCAATTTTTTTTAAATCCCAATCTTTTGTCCCACCCACAACAGGGATTAACATTTTGGGATGAATACAAAAGCGGGTGCGGCCAACCACATTCACGCCTGCTTCAATTAATGTCTCCGTCCACGATGGGACCATTGAAATGACTCTCATAAGTGACCTTATAGTAGTTGAGGTATCTTTCTGAGACTACCCTAAATGCACCCTGCATCGCTCCTTCTAACTGAAATCACATGAAATCTCCTGGCCTCTTTATTGATAGATGTATTCTGTCCGAAACCTTCCATGACAAAAGGATCATCATGAAAAGTGGAGCTGCTCAAGTGAATGTAAGTGAAGTTCGTATTTTAGAAGGACAATTTGTGATCAACTTCCTGGAACCGATGGACGCTTGGAAGGAGATGGAACTTAATTTTCGAAAGCAGATTCAGCGCGAAGACAACAAAAAATGGAAAAAACAAAATTCTCAGTCCCCCGGTTAAAACTTATTTGTTATGATAGCTCCTAAAGTAGGAGCTATCATATGGAATACAGAAAACTCAACAGTGCTGGTTTATCTATACCTGTTCTGAGTTTTGGAACAGCGACATTTGGTGGAGGAAACGATTTTTTTAAATCTTGGGGAAATACCGATGTTAAAGAGGCCACTCGCCTTGTAGATCTATGCCTTGAACATGGAATCAACTTTTTTGATACGGCCAATGTCTATTCAAAAGGACTCTCTGAAGAAATTTTAGGGGCCGCCATCAAGGGCAAAAGAAACAAAATTCTTCTTTCAACGAAGTCAACTTTTCCTATGGGCGATGGGCCCAACGATTATAGCTCTTCTCGCCATGCCATTATGAAGGCCTGTGACGAGAGTCTTCGCCGTCTAGGCACTGATCATATCGATCTCTATTACATGCATGGCTTTGATGCTCTTACTCCCGTAGAAGAAACGTTACGTGCTTTAGATGATCTCATCACTGCTGGGAAAATCAGTTACATTGGTTGTTCTAATTTTTCTGGCTGGCATCTTATGAAGTCTCTTTCTGCTTCAGAAAAATATGGATTTTCAAAATACGTAACCAATCAAGCCTATTATTCTCTGGCAGGTCGAGAGTTTGAATGGGAACTGATGCCTTTGGGACTTGACCAAAAAGTTTCTACCATTGTATGGAGCCCCTTGGCCGGTGGTGCCCTATCAGGCAAAATCACGAGAAAAAATCCTCCAACTCCTGGAACCAGAGCAGCGGCCATGGATTTTGTTATATCCTCAAAAGATGAGCGCCTCTACAACATCGTAGATGTTTTATATCAAGTGGCCGAGGAAGTTGGGAAAACTGTAGCACAAGTTGCTCTGAACTGGGTTCTTCAGCGTGCGACAGTGACTAGTATTGTAATTGGTGCCCGCAATGAAAAACAGCTGATTGAAAATTTTGGTGCCGTCGGTTGGAAACTCTCAGCTGATCACATCAAAAAGCTCGATACAGTAAGTGCAACAAAACCGATCTACCCTTTCTGGCATCAAAAACAATTTCCGATGCTAGGCCATATTTAAGGACATCCATGAATTCTCAATGTGATCTATGTGCATCAACTGAAAATCTCAAATCATTTAAGCTTGAGGCAAACAATGCTTCTATTACAGTTTGTACGATCTGTGACGATGCCCTCACCTCAAATGATTTCTCCAACACTCATCATTGGCGGGGACTACAAGAGGCCATCTGGAGTGAAGCGAAGCCAGTTAAAGTTGTCTCTTACCGTATTCTCCATTCGCTTCGAAGTGAGCCATGGGCCCAAGACTTGTTGGAACAGATCTATTTAGAAGACGAGGATCTTAATTGGGCGAAAAAAGGATTAAAGGAAGAATCTTCATCCGGCGGGGCAAACAAAATAACAAAAGATAGTAATGGAACTGAACTTCTTGAAGGAGATTCAGTAACGTTGATTAAAGATTTAGATGTTAAGGGTGCAGGTTTTACGGCCAAACGAGGAACCCTTGTTAAGAATATTCGTCTAACAGAAAATCCTGAACAGATTGAGGGCCGAGTGAACAGTATTCAAATTGTTCTACTCACGAAGTTTTTGAAAAAAGTTTAGAGATATTTTTTTAAATAGCGTATCTACCAATCCACCTAAGTGTGGGTTGGTAGATACAACATGACTATTTTCTATTTCCACCCATACGAAGTACGAAAATAAAAAGATTCACGAAATCCAGATAAAGTTTTAAGGCCCCCATGATGGCCCCCTTCTGAAAATTCTCAGAATCACGAGACGATGGCGCCATTTTTTTGATGGTTTGTGTATCATAGGCCGTGAGACCTGAAAAAACCACAAGTCCAACCAGACCATAAACTTGACCAGAAACTCCGCCCATTAGGGCAGGAAAAAAGATGGAAAGGATCGCCATTCCAAAAAGGCCAAAAAGTCCCATGGTACAAAAATTTCCAACAGGACCTAAGTCTCTTTTAGTAATGAAACCAAAAGCACTTAATCCAGCAAAAGCAAAACCGGTTGTGAAAAAAGCGCTCTGAATGCTTTCATTTGTATAGATCAACGCAAAAATTGAGAGAGTCGCACCATTGAGCACAGCATACAAAAGAAATAAGGCAGTAGCAGACATACTATTAAGCTTATTGATGCCAGCAGAAAGACCCATCACCAGCGCAAACTGCCCGATAATTAATCCATAAAAAAGAATTTTATTCGTTACGATCATGGCAAGAATTTCTTCATTAGAAGCAACATTCATGGCCACAAAACCCGTGAGAACAATCCCCAAAGTCATCCACATATAAACTTTTGACATAAATGAACTAGCAGAGGCAGCGGCGCTAGGATGACCGTAAATATCGCGATTTGAAGTCGGTTGCATAAATTTCCTTTGATAAATAGTCTTAAGCAAGCTTACCAAAAAGCTAAACCTAATGAAATACATACCTCTTTTAATACCTGAGTGTTCAAGTACTTACCCCCCGCTCCGAAAGGTCTTTATTGCTTATACTTTTAGTTCCAATGACTTGGGGCCGGGCCTTAACAATACCCTTGAGGAGATCACTAAAATAAGCACTTTTAATGATTATGTGAAACCAGATGTGATGAAAAGATTTAGTGAAATCGTAAAAGACAAAGTTAAAAAAACTTCCGAGTTCTTTGAACACTTCAATCAATTTTGATCCCTTTGTTGAGGTCATCATCGACACTGATCTACCTCTTGATCAACGGCGGTTTTTCAAAAAGTGAGAGACCGGAAAAGACTTTTGGTGTTCAAAACAAGTTATATAGAGATGAAGAAAAAAACAAATTTTAAATGAGAATTGGGGCAACTTGTATAAAATTAAGTACTGACGCATATTTCATGCAGACCTCAAAATAGAATTTGAAGGGCCCACAAAAGATGCCTCTACGATATTTACTCTTTTATATAAGATAGACTGCTATGGAAGAGGAAGCCCGTCTTCAACCAACTCTACCACCTTAGAGTCACTTACCTTCCATACATCTAGACGTTTAGAATTCAGAGGATCTAGGTTTCCTACCGCATAGGCATGATCACAATCTGATTTTTTGCCTTTGGCAAAATAGGCCCGGATATTTGAGAGGGTGCGATCACTAAAATGCTTAAAAGCCTTTGCATGGAGATCTAAAAAATTTCCATGCCCTTTTTTCCCGCAGGCCTTCATAAAGCCGACGGCGTACTGGTATTTCTCTCTTGGTTCTATCTTGGTATCCAAGGAGAGAAGAGAGATTTTTGCTTCTGCTTGCATCAGCTTGGCCCTGAAATAAATAGAAAGATAACCAGGCATGAGAGAACAGTCTTGTTTGATCAAAGGAAATTGACAGGCCTTAATGGCAGCAAAATGGGCGTCACAAGATTCTTTTTTTGTTTCTGCGCAATCATCTTTAATTTTTTGAATATGATCTAAGGCGGCACTTGAGAATAGTTTTCTCACTTTGAGATCTGAGCATATCTCTTTAAGCCCATAAAAACAGGATCGCTTAAAATACATGTTAGAGAGGTCTTTATCGCCACTTTTTTTAAGAAGTCGCCCCATAGATCGGCAGGCAAAAGGCTCAAATTTATCACAGGCCTTATTTAAAAAATGGCTCGCTTCTTGAATCTTACCTTGAGCCATTTTTGCTGATCCAGCGAATGTGCAACCCATGAGGAGATCTTTGGTGCAAAGAGTTTCGCCAACCAAAATAGCATTATCCCACTCTGATTTACTGAGATAATAAGCACCCAATTTTTCACATGCATGCATGTCTGGTTGAGAACAAGCTTTAAGAAGTTCCGCTTCGTCATTATTCTGAGCAAAAACCTGAAAGCTAAAAACCACAAAGAATAAAAAGAGCTTCATGACTTGTAAGTAGGCCTTAAGAGCTTGATCAAGCCATCGCCCTCCCCGGTCTAAATAGCCCATGTGCCCCCCCCATTTTTCAATGTGCAATACAGTCGAAGAAGATAACTCTGCGTCTTCGTAATCCTCATATCCGACAAAAGGATCATCCTTGGCCGTGAGAAGAACGGTGGGTATCTCAATTCGTTTTAAATACTGTTT
>CAMCZE010000071.1 GCA_945885655.1 Bacteriovorax stolpii
CTAGGGAAGTTGCCAACAACTTTTGAAGCTTCAGAAAAAGGAGAGAAGATTTTTATGGTTATGAAAGAGGGACGTCTGGATTCTGATTCTCTTTTCAGGAAATCAGGACTTAATGCCAAAGATTTTGATGATTATCTCGAAAAACTAAAGTTCTTTTTTAAAAGCTTATCTTGTTCGCAGACAAATGATGATAAAATAAAGCCTTGAAATTGTTCAAAAAGTGCTTGCAACTGTTTCATTAATAAAACTTAAACGCTAATGTAGGCAGGTTTTAAATGAGTAAGTACTCATCTATTAGAATCGATGAGCCAAACTATTTTTTAATGAATACATATGAAAGCTGGTGTTTCAATTTTGAATTGAATCATAAGTCATTTTATAAAAATCAAGAAGTTACAAATCATCAGTTAGCTGCGAACAATTAAAAGTTTATAAGTTTTGAAAGTAAATTTTGAATTTCAAGTTCACGGTTGTAGTCAAAGTAACTGCACTCATTTTCATAATCGATAGTAAAGTTTTTGTCTGAAACAAGAGCATTTAGTGGTAATTCTTTATAGTTTTCTCTACAGAATTTAAGAAATCTTCCGGTCTGATAGTCACCCAAGAGTGCTTCTTTGCTGATCATGCTTAAGCTTGGTGAGTATAAAGCACAAAGGTGAGCAGCTGTAGATCCTTTGAGGTCATCTAATCCACGTTTATTTCTTATTGAGTACTCCAAAGATTTTAAAAATTGTTTTCTAAAAGATTTTTCAAAAGTATAAGTTGCTGTGGAGAACTCTTCATTTCTAAAAGTTGTTCCGGCCCCTGTAAATGCTTCGTAATTGGCCATAACTTCTGAAATAGCACTTCGTTGTTTTTGGAATTCAAAAAATCTTTCTTCTTCAGCAAGTTTTAGGTCTCGATCTAAGTAAGCATTCTTGATAACATTATGGGCCCAGTTTAAGCGATCATTACCTCGATTTGCTAGAGCGATCACTGATTGATCTGTGAGTTGGGCAACTGATCCCTTTGCTAGCTCTTTAAAGAGTAAGGCGCCTTTTTCTATAATGGCACGATCATACTCATCGCCTGTAATGGTTTTAGAAGTGGCGTTAAATAGCAGGGAGACATCAAGAAAGTCTTTAAGTTTTCTTAATAAGATTGTGGCGGCCTCAAGGGTCTCCCTATGCATGGGATTAATTAAATCTGAATCATTCGTCTTTTGTAGATACTCTTCCATGGCCGCTACATGTTGTCTTATATTTGGGAAGTCGCTTGAGAGTTTTCTTTTAAGGTCTTGAAATGAAGGATTAGCAAGCATCAAAACTTCGGCCGCTTCGATGGTTGATTTTTTATTTTCTATATCTGTGATGGCAGCTTCTAGTTGCTCTCCAAGAGGAATGGGTAGACTCGTTTGAAGATTATATTCTTGAAAAGATACCCCTAGGGTTTTGGCCTTAAGAAGCCACGTTTTAATAACAAGGGTAGGACTGTTTGAACTAGGTGGATTTCCTACTGCGTTTAAATCAACGGCTTTGGCCGCTAAATAAGAAAAAAGGATTCGCATGTCCAAAGTTAGAGGAGACCCCATTTGAGTGACGACTTTAAACACATCCCCTATAGGCGTGATTCGTCCACGGCTGACAAAAAATTTCTCATACTCGCCTTTATGCCCTGAAGAAAATTGATTTTTAAAAAACTCCCGCATTTTTTTTGCATCTTTTGACACCTTCAAAGCTCTCTTATATTCGCATGTTGATTTTTTGATGGAATAATAGGTACAAGCAAGAGTTTTATAGTTTTTAAGTTTTAAAAGATCATTATGGGCCGAACGCATCTTATGTTCTTGCAAAAGAACAAGGAGCTGGCTTCCTACTCCTAAAGATGCACCTATAACACTCACGACAGGATTCACACTGAGTCCACTGGCCAGAGAAAAGCCACCTAAAATGGCCCCTAAAACTTGTTCAACACCAATGACTGAATCGATACAGCCAGGGTTGGTCTTTATTGCTGTATTCACGGAGTTAATGAGGTTTGAGGTGTAGTTTAAGAGTTGAGTTTTATAATAGGCTTCAGAATTCTGTTGTTGATCACTACGTAGCCCACCAAGTTCAATCGTGTTGTTAAAATCGGCCTGTTCAATGATTGAAATTTGATTACTAAGTGCTACATACTGAGCAGATGTTGTGTCTCCACTCATCTCAAGATTCATTTTTGATGTGACAAGGGCCTGGAGAGCATTCTGGTACATACTTTGTGCTAGTTTTTGTTTAACGGCTGGATCCAGAGATTTATAAAAATCATGGAGAGGCAAAAGATTTGAAAGAATGTTTTGAGAAGTCTGTTTACATGAATTTTTATGGTTAAGGTCAGTTGCAATTTGTCCTTTAAGAGTCTCAAGAATGGGACTCATGTCATACATGTCCTCATGATAAAAGGGACATCCCACAAGATTGTCGTGAGGCAGCTCAACAACAGCAAGGGCATTGAATGAATAAATGACTGCCAGTAAGCAGCTTATAAAGAAGTGTTTCATGGTGAGTATTAAGGTAGCCGATGACCTAAAAATGTGTGGGATAAACGTTTAAGTGTGAAATTTATACCTTTGGATACTGCTGTAAAGTTTCTGGACACCCCTAAGGATTTCTACAGGGATTCTATGAGGCCATCAAAATCTAATCAATAATGTGGGTCATTAATATCAACGTTCTGAAGAGAAGGGGCAGATAACCTGCAACACTTTAGGGACAATATCCAAGTGGGTGGTATGATGAAATTTTTAAGTTATTTTCTATTTTCTATTTTCTATTTTGTCTTTATCTGCTTTTGCTGAAACAACTGCCTTGGATTACGGTAAGAGTGAAACTTTGATTAGAGTAAAGGGGTTCCATAATGCGTGTATTAGAGATTTTAAAGGATTGAAAGATCAATTAATTGTAGCAAAAAAAATTATTCTTCGTGAAGAAATTTGTGACCCAGATTCTGGAAGTGAGCTCGAAACTGGATATATCGTTATTCTTAAAGAATAGATTCTCGATGAGAGAGGGCGTTGTTATTGTTCAAAAAAATCATTCTTCCGAACACCGCCCTGTTTCTTAAAGTCTAAATAATCTCGCATAGACTTACATCTATAGAATAAAGATCCTCAAAATGATTTGGGCAATGTTAAGATTTCGTCAAGAAAGAGGAACTCTTGATGCGTTGTATTGCTTTAGTACTCATCCTATTTTTTAGTTTGCAAGTTCATGCAAAAGATCTCACAGGGATTTTTGATCAATATTATCAAAGTGAAAAAAGTATCAAGGCTTCTGATATACAAAACTTAAGTGATACAGAGATCATTTTAGTTCCGGGAGTTTTATCGGAAGTTTTTAGTGGTGAAGTTTTGGACCTTTCCCGATTTACTTCACAGTATTTTGGTGACCAAGTTGATTATTTCAAAGGGCTGGGTCTTAAAGTCACTCGTCTTCCTTCTTCCACATATTCAGTCGCAAAAACAAAAAAATTAATTCATTTGGCCATGGAAGAGGTTATTAAAGAGAATAAAAAAGTGCTTTTTATCACTCATTCATTAGGTGGATTAGCACTTTTAGATTATCTTTTTGAAAATCCAATTACAGCGCGTGCTCATTTACGAGGAATTATTTTTCTTCAGTCTCCTTTTTATGGAGCACCAGTGGCCAGTGTCTTTTTATCCAATCCTTTTTACCTTAAAACTCTTTTGGAACCAGTGTTTCCATTTTTTAATTTTAGTGAAGAAACTATTAAGTATTTAAGTCTTGAGTATCGTTCGGGATTTATGTCGATGATTCAGCCACAAATTGATGACCTCTCCAATATGGTTCCTATTGTCACAGTGGCCGGAATTGTAAATGGTAGCCCAAGCCTTTTTCTTCCAGGGTCAGAACTTGTTGAACACGGTTGTGTGCTGAATGCTTTCGGAAGATGTCTCACACCTAAGCTTTATAAGGGGCCTAATGATCTAAGCGACGGGCTCGTACCTCTTAAGAGTTCAAAACTAGTAGGGGTAGACTATATTGAGCTTCAGGGTGTTGATCACGCTGAGGTGATCGTTAACGTGCCCTTTACAACCTATAAACGTAAAAAGCTCACTGAGGCCCTGATGCGGGTCTTTTTTGATAAGATCAACGGTGTCATTACGTTATAAAATTAAAATGTCATGCGGTAGGAGAGTTGATAGAGCCGTGAATGCAGTCGATCAGAGTTAGCATAAGTTTCATTTCCTCGTCTTTTGTTACCCGAAAAGATTGTTTCTGCCATGAGAGTTTGTCGTTGATCAAGATGGTAATTAAACGCCAGGGTCTTAGCATTTCCATTCTGGCCATTTTTATCCGTTTTCCCATCGACATCCATGACATGATAGGCATCGTATCGAAGGGTTGCTGAAAAATCCTGCCATCTTTTAGACACAAGAAGATAACCGGCCTCATATTTATTTTTTACTTCAGGTGCCCTGCCAGTTTCTGTGTGACCTCGCATGATTTGTCCCAAGAGTTCAAAACCCTGATAGGAGCCTAGATGAAAACCAATTTGATGGATCTGTGTGTCCCATGACCAGTTACTTGAAAGGGTGTCACGGATGTTTCCATCACCATTGTTATTCAAATAAAAATAATGAACCTTAAACAATTCATTCCAAGAAAATTCTAACTTTCCATAATGCCCAAGATTATTATCAACTTCAATAAAAGGATCAACCGTTCCAGAAGTTACAAAAGTCTGTTGTCTTAAGCGTAATTTTTTTCCATGAAAAGAGTAGTTGTCATGCATTGACCATCCTCTCCAACTAAGCCCTGTGCCCAGTCCATCATTGCCACTATATAAAGCTCCTGTGAGGCCAATGGTCCATTTATCCATATTTTTAAGGACTGTGGCCTCTAGGCCTTGAACTTTAAGTTCTTCACCGTACCAAGAATTAATGGCCGAAGGAGTGATCGAATAGGGAGATGTCCAGGCGACATTTGTATTTTCTAAACTAACTTTAGGGACTAGATAACCACCACGTAAGTTGAGTTGAGTGTTATTTTTGATGGAGAAAGTATGTTGCACATAGGCTTCGAAGAGACCAATTTGGGTGCTATTACTATTTGCTGTTTCATCAAAGAGGGCGTGGATGTGGGCGATCTTTTGTTTATTACGCGAAACTTCGCTGATAAAATCTAAGTGACCTAAATGAAAACCACTACCATTGATGTCCCCTTTACCGTTACTGTTTCGGTCTCGGCCTCCATACCTGAAATTTCCTCGACCCCCGAAGCTTGAGGCATCAGGATCTTGGAATGAGCGCTCTTTATCAGTGTCAATAAAACGCAAATCGAACAATCCTGAAAAAACGAGCTTCCATTTGTCCTCATTGTCAGGATTGACTTTTTCCTGGGCAAATCGCACCTCTTCTCCAGGAGAAAGAGCATAATCGGCAAAACTTAGGGAGGAAAAACACAACATACTGATGGTGATAAAGGTTTGTTTCATTATTACTTTCTTCCTGCTTTAATTTCAACGTTAAGATCGAAGCTTTGTTTTTGTTCACTAGTTACAATAAGATTTTTTGGCATGGTATGCAGTTTTTCTTGGTCAATATTTTTATGCCAAACTTTAACACTGTATTCTCCAGGAGGTACATCATTGATCACAAGTGACTCAGTTTGCCCTAGTCCATAATAAGCAGTATCTACGATCACGATGGTGGCACTCATCCAGTCATGAATATTACATCCAAGAATGACCACACCTTCTTGATCAAAAACTAACGAAGGAATCTTATCGGTACTTTTATAAAGATCAACAGTGAATTTTTTTGATTGTGAAAAGGAATAAACGGAGTGGGATGTATCATCTTTATTAGGGAAAAAGATGTGCGAGCCAGAAGGAATGACGACAAGGGGAGGACTAAAGGCCTTATCTTTTTGAAGGATTTCTAGAGTTAAAGGCTTCAAGACAGGTTTGGTCGCGAGAGGGTAGAGGGCCACCACAAAGTTTTTAAGTTTTACCTTATGTTGATTGATAAGTTTAAACTCAATTTCTTGGGCCTTTAAATGAAGGGGTAATAAGTTTAAAAGGAAAATGAGGCTAAAAAACTTCAACACGATTTCTCCCATTATGTTTGGCCTTATAAAGGGCCGTATCTGCATTTTTCATCAGAGTTTCTTGTGTGTCTGCATCTTCAGGAAAAGTGGCAATTCCAAAACTTGAGGTGATGGAGAGGGTCTTATTTCCAATGACAAAAGAAGCTTCTTGAACTTTTTTACGTAGTTTTTCGGCCACTTGTTGTGCACCTTCTTTGGATGTATAAGGCAATAAGAAAACAAACTCTTCCCCGCCGATCCTCGCTGCGATATCCGTGTCTCGGCACATGTTACTTAAAATTTCACCCATGCCAATGAGAACTTGGTCTCCTGTATCGTGTCCGTGCTCATCATTAACTTTTTTAAAAAAATCTACATCGAGATAAATGAGTGAGAGAGGTTTTTTTGCTCGAATCGCCCTGGACACTTCGTGCTCAAGCAGACTCACAAAATAACTTCTGTTAGGTAGTTTCGTAAGGCCATCAGTGGTGGCCTTGTGGTGAAGGAATAAATTACTAAGGGCCAGAGAGATCTCTCCGGCAATTAATTGCAAAAAAACAAGTTTTTTACCACTAAGCCAATACTGGGGAGATTGTTCTGTGATGAAGTTTAAAACACCAATTTCTGTTTCGTTAGCGATCAAAGGAATACACAAATAACTTCCTACAAGAAGGGATGAAGCGTTGTGTTCGATCATGTCCTTAACTTCTTCAAGTGGTAAGGCCGTAGGTTTTCTTTCTTTAAGGCATTTAACGGCAATTAAAAGATCACTGCGATTAATTTTATTGATCTTAGTGCTGACTTTATTTGATTTTTCTTCTTTAGGATTATAAACGCGATCAGAAATGATCTCAAAATTGTTTTCACCTTCGTTTTGAAGCATCAAGTTGCATTGATGAAATCCCTTCATACAAACGAGCTCATTGATAGCACTGTCGACGAACTGAGTGAGGTTTCTTGTATTCATGGACATGTTTACAATACGTAAAGAGATAGCATCTTCTTCGACCTGGGTGCTCAAGGCAGCATTTTGCTCTTCAATGGTGATAAGGGCATCGTTATTTTTCTTAATGTAATCTGAAAGCTGCTCAGTCATTTTTCTAAAACTTCGAGTCAGGCTGCCTATTTCATCTTTTTTCTTATCCTCTAGGGAGAAGTGCAGATGATCTCCTGAGATCTTGGTCACCTCGTGGGTCAGTTTTAAGAGCCTTCGACTCATTCCTTTTCCCCAGAAGATGGCGATGATGGTGGCAAATATAAGAGAGAGGGAGAAGAGAGTGCCAAGAATATCTCTTAATTTATTATAACTTCCTAATAATTCATTTTGTGATTTAGTCAAAAGAATGGATGTGATACCAGAAGAATCCGTGAAGAGATCAAACTTCTTTCCAATCTGCAGATCTTTATCTGTAGAGAATTGTATGAAATCATCTTTTAAAGAAGAGTTCGTGATCAAAGGTAGGGATTTAAAATATTCTAATGTACTGAGGGAGTGGCCATCTGAGAGAACGAGGGTCAAATTGGTGCGGCTTGATGTTGCAATTGGAGAAAGAAAAAGTTGGTCAATTTCTACACCAATTTTAGTGTAGCCCATGAGGATAGGTGCTTTAATAGGAGAGATGACATAGAGAAAGACTCGGCCATTATGGATTTCAAAATAATCTGCAGCACCTTCCTCATCAGAGAGATGAAGAATCTTTTCTTCTATTTTTTTATCTTTTTGATCATCAGTCCCTAAAAGCTTTTTGCCATCACGGTCAAGAAGTTCAAAAACCTGGACCTGAATCCTATTTTTATAATTCTCACTGATCGTTACGAGTGTGTCCTTGTCTTGTTGAGCAAAGGCCTGCTTAAATGCAAAGTCACTGATGGTTAATTTGAGTGCAAACTTGAGGTTGTGACGTATTTGATTGAGGTTTGATTGAACAATTTTTTCTGTCTCTTGAATTTGATGGGTTAAATTCTGATAAGATTCTTTTTTTATGGCCGAATCAAGAATGGTGTACAAGGCACCTAAGATAAGTACAGGCTGAAGCACTAAAACTAATAATAATTTTTTAGTAAAGGTCACAATTAAGCCTTAGGAAAAGATACACTTAGTTTAACATCATTTTCATGAAGGGCGATGGTAAAATAATAAGCGGATTACTGAGGGGAATGCGTCCACCAAAGAGGTAGACGCATTTATTAAAAAACGTTAGCGATTTCCGTTAACTGGACCTTTCGGTTTGCTCTGAGGTTGGGCCTTAATTTCGGAAGGACTCATCGTCGCTCCATGTTCACGACGGAACATTTTTTTTATCGATGTATCACTCTGAGCAGTCTTTCGACAGGTATCAGAAATCTTTAATCTATCTGCACAACGTACACAAAGCCATTCTGCTTCTGTTGTAGGATTGCGGTGATGATAAAGCTCAACATCAGGATAAACTTGTTGGCACTCTTCACAGAAATTTCTTTGCTGCTGGTGAACCACTTCTTCGGTGACTTTTTTCTTGGCCACTTGTTCTCTTGCATTCTGATCTTTGGGAGACGCTGTTGGTTTTAACCCCGCCTTAAGCAGTGCGTCTTTCATAATTCCCATGATGTCCTCCTCGTCATTTGACCTCAACAGTGTACAATATTAGAAAATTGGTCTCCAAGGAAAATCGATGGATCAGACATATTGGCGTAAATGTGGCAGTTGTAAAAAAGAAATCGGTTTTAATAGCATTTACCAGGCCTGTAGCGTTAGTTCTTGCACTAAATTTGCTTTTTGTTCGGTTGATTGTTGGGATCAGCATAATCCTATCATGAATCATAAAAGTGCTTGGGCCGAGGAAAGAAGATCTCCTAGAAAAGAAGAATTTGTGCCAGAAAGCACCTCAGATGCTCCTCGCAGGATCATTGTAGGAGCTAAAAGTGCCGCTTCTTCACCATCTTCCATGGAAAAAGAAATCCTTATTGTGGCCTCTAAGATGAAACAGTACATAAAAGATAAGCATGACATGAACACTTCTGGAAATGTCATGGAGGCCTTGTCTGATCACGTGCGTTTTTTGGCCGATAAAGCGGCCGAGAAGGCCCGGCAAGAAGGTCGCAAGACAGTTATGGATCGGGATTTTTAGTGAAGGGCCTTATCCCATGGAGTCTTATATTTAGCAGCTGGGTTATGGCCCTGGTTGCAACTTTGGGGAGTTTGTTTTTTAGTGAAGTCATGAAATATCCGCCTTGCGTTTTATGCTGGTATCAGCGCATTTGTATGTATCCCCTGGTCCTTATTATCATTGCGGGTCTTTTTCCTCTGACAAAAAGTTTGTTTCGCTTTTCCTTGCCCTTGGCCTTAGTAGGCTGGTTCATCGCTTTTTATCACAATCTTCTTTATTATAAAATTTTGCCAAAAAGTGCCGCCCCATGTGTTCAAGGCATCTCATGTACATCTATTCATGTAGAGTGGCTGGGATTTGTTACCATACCTTTTTTGTCATTTGTGGCCTTTTCTTTTATTCTTATTCTGCAATTTATCGTTTTTAGGAAGTATCAAGATGAAAAATAAAATTTATCTCGTCGTCGGAACTTTGGCCTTATTTTTTGCTGGTTTTTTGATTGGTGTTAAAGTGTATAAAGACCGTGAAAAAGAGCGTTTAAGTTTTTTAACCCAAAAAGATTTTTCAACTTTTGTTAGGACTCACTCTCCAAAAAAAGGGCCCGAAAAGCCTTCCGTATATCTGACAGAGTTTTTAGACCCTGAGTGTGAAAGTTGCCGTAGTTTTCATTCTGTTGTGGATAAAATTTTATTAGAATATCCAGACAAAATTCAATTGGTTGTTCGTTATGCTCCTTTTCACGGGAACTCTCTTTTTGCTATCAAAATTTTAGAGGCCGCACGTAAACAGAATAAATATTGGGAGACCTTGGATTTACTTTTTCGTAAACAGCCTGAATGGGGTGGTCATCACCATCCTCGGCCAGAACTTATTTGGGATTATCTTCCAGAGCTAGGGCTAAACATAGATGAAATCAAAAAAGATCTTAATGACATTTCAACCGATGAAAAAATAAATCAAGATAAGGCCGATGGTGAAACTTTAGCCGTTCGAGGTACACCGACATTTTTTGTCAATGGAAAAGCAGTCGAACTTAGTTATCAAGACCTTAAAAATGCTATTGAAGCGGAACTATAATTATTGGCCGCAGCATTTTTTGTATTTTTTTTGACTACCACAAAGACATAAATCATTACGTCCAATTTTTGGCGCTTGCCTAATGATAGGTGCTAAAGAATGGTGATGATGGTTGCAGTTGGGGCCGTGAACATGTTCGGAATGCTCATGCTGTTTGAGAGTTTGTTCTTGTTCTTCTTGAGTCATCGTTTCATTTTTTGTGTTCATGTCGCATATCTATCGAATCTCGTGTCTTGACGCAATGATTTTTTGCCTATCTATTAAAATAGTCAGATATTTAGCTTAATTGCTTAAAAAGACCTCCGATGAGTTTAGTCTTACCCCTCAAACCAAGAAGGACCTGTCAGATGAAATACTTCATTTTATTTTTTGCCTTATCTTCAACACTGGCACAGGCCCAAATCTCTCAGGCCCATATCAAAGATTTTAATTTTTCTTATCAGGATTATCGTGGCGAAGGGATGGCAGCCGTTTTTTCATTTGAACCTCATCGAGGACCTCGTACACAGCAAAAAGTTGTGGTAGAGAGGATTTTTGATGAATTTAAGATTTCTCTCTCAGGAGTGCATAATGAGGAGCTTCATTTGCGTGATGCTCCTTCGATTGTTTTGAATGCTGAATCTATGACTCTTAAAGATTTTAACCTTTCATTTTCTGAAACTTTTGGCCTGCAGATGGGAAGTGGTATTTTTACATCCTCCGTGGACCAAAGTCGTTTTAGTGAACTCCATTTGAGTTGTGAACGTCATCAATCGTATAAAATGGTTAAAGAACAAATGATTAATGGTTGCCTTAAAAAGATGACTATGAAGATAGGGGCCTTTTCTACAACCTCAGCTTTTATTAATAAACTCATGCCTGCAGTCGATGGCCGTTTTGATGTGTTTGCAGACTCAGTGGATATCAAAGATTTTGATGTCAACATGACTAATAGCTCATTTGATTTTGTAGGAGAACTCAAGGCCCTCATCATAGGGAAAATCAAAGGTAAGGGTAGCGTTGGTTATAGTTCTCATGACAATCGTCTTACAATAAATCTGAACGAAGTTAAATTTGGTTTTTTAAATATCACTTCTCAGGTTTTTGATGAACTCAAAAAACAAGAAAATGATGAGATGAAAGTTGAGAGGCCTTATATATACGTAACGATAAAGTGAGCATTTGATCTCGAGAACATCACTTCTGTGGAATTGTTATAATAAAACATGTATTGGGATTAGTAACATCCAAGTCTAGACGACCACCTTGGGCCTCAATCATATTTTTTGAAATACTAAGTCCAATTCCTGTCCCTTTCCCAACCTCTTTTGTGGTGAAGAAGGGTTCAAAGATTTTTTGCTGAAGTGTTAGAGGAATGCCATGCCCTGAATCCAAAAATTTTAACTCAAAGAGTGTCTCTGTTTTACGTAAATAGATGCGAACCCAATTAGTTTCATTATGAATGGGCAAAAGAGCATCAAAAGAATTATTAAGAAGATTCAATAAAACTTG
>CAMCZE010000072.1 GCA_945885655.1 Bacteriovorax stolpii
AGCTCAGTTGATTGAAGAGGCGATTAGCATATGATTTTATGTGCTGATGATTTTGGATTTTCCGCAGGAGTCAGCACCGCTATTTTAGAGCTGATCTCTATGAAGAGGTTATCGGCCACAAGTGTGATGGTAAAAGAAAACCTTCTTCCTGAGCATGTTCAAGAATTAAAAAAATATCACCATCAGTTAGACATAGGTCTTCATCTCTCTTTTAAGTATGAATCTTTGAGCACGTTTTACATTCAGTCTTTTTTTAGACAATTAGACACTCAGGCCTTCAATCAAGAAATGAAGTTCCAGATCGATCGATTTCATGAACTCTTCGGCTTTTACCCCGATCATCTGGATGGGCATATGCATGTGCACCAATTCCCAGGCCTGCGAGAGTCGGTAGCTCAGTGGTCAAGATGGATACATTCTCAAGGCACGTCCTCCTATGTCAGGGTCTGCGGGGATAGAAATATATTTCAAGGGAAGGTGAGGAGTTATGTGGGTGGAAAAATAATAGCCTTGCCTTCTGCAGGTCTAAAAAAGCTTCTTTTACAAAGTGGAATTCCACACAATGATTTCGTCTGGGGATATTATGATCCAAAAGAGTCTAAGTTCGGAGATCATTTTAAACAAACATTAAACCTTGGGCCTAGTGAAAAGGACATCTTCTTCTGCCATCCAGGTTATGTGGATAGGGAGCTAGAAAACAAAGACAACTTTTTATGGCCTCGGAAAGAGACTCTTGATTATTTGAAATCTTCTGAGTTCATTGAAGTTTTGCAGTCTAAGGGCCAAGTGATTCTGCCATATCAAAAAAAAGGGAAGGGCATTGACGAAGTTTTACTTCCTATACAAATGGTAGGGTCATTATTTAAGTAGAAGCGAAGTGAGGTTTGATTCAGTAGACACGTTCTGAAGCCTCCATGTAAAACCTCCATGTTAAAGATTTATACAGTTAAGTAATTACTATAGTCACCGCCCAACGAAATTGAGATCCATTTATAATAGTCTCACATTCCTAGGAGGAACCATGAAAAACATTTTTATCGTTGTAGCTGCTCTATTATCAATATCAGCTTTTGCTGATGATTGCCCAAATCTTACCGGTAAATATCTTTGTCCGGCGATAGATGAAGATCCTGCCTACCTTACTGAGTACTCACAAGAGACAGTTGAGGGTGGCCTTACTAAATATACCCACAATTCAGAAGGTGAATTAACGTCAGTGACCACTGATAGTATTTTTCGTGATCATGCTGATGAAGAAGTTTCAGGTAAAATGAATGCGGTTTGCTCTCATGGTACTTTAGTTGTGACGATACAAGCAATTATCAATAATTCTGAAGCTGGACAAGTTGCAGCTCAAATTGTGATGAAGATGTCAAAAGAGGCCGATGGTTCTGTTAAAACAGAAAGCTTTCAAGTTGTTAATGGAGAATCTTCTAACGATGTAGAAGTCTGCGTTCCAGTTCAATAGTTCTTTTGAAAGGCCCTTAAAACGGGCCTTTTTTTTCTTGTTAATCTACGCCGATGATCTGAAAGAGAGTCTTGAATCTTCCTTGTTCACTCCCTATAAGTACAATATTTATTACTCTTCGTAGACAGAGTGTTTAATCGTTTCAAAACCTGCATTTTCAGGATTCATGAGAACCCAGATATAAACATATCCATCTCCACCATAAATACTACTACCTAGATGAATGAGAAATAAGGAGCACTCTTTTTGATCTGAAACACAATCAGATAATCTTTTGATGGTTTGAATATCAAGAGGAGATTCAAAATCAGAGTTTCCTTTGAGGGACTCAGAAAGTAATTTAGTATCCATCGCTTTGACATGAGTCGTAACATTCTCATAGTGGCCTACCCATAGCTCTCTTCTGATCTCCTTGGCAAAACTTTCGACCACATTTTTTTGATCCTGTTTTGAAAGATGGGTTTGTGCATAGGTGTTAAAAGTGAGAGTCATAAGTAATGCCGCTAGAATTTTCATTTGGATTCTTTCCTGATCTGTTGTTTAAGTTGAGGTGTTTTTACTTTGATCAACCTATCTTCTCAATGAGATTTAAAACATTGTGTTTATCTGATAAATAGATAGCTCTTTTTTTTTGGGCATCTCTAGCTATTCTAGGAAAGTATTGCCCGTTTTAAGCATCGATGGACAACTTTATCGATCATTGTAAAAATGAGTGATACGCTTAAGGCCCTTTTACATGAAAAGAGTCCAAAAATTTGTTATAATTTATTCAGAATGATCAAACTTGGTTTTTTTCTCCTCATTATTCTACAAATGGCCCTCGCTCAAAGCGATAGAGAAAATATTCAAATCCTTTCGGCCCTTACTAAAGAAAAACTAGCTCCAGACTTCCGAGAGTGTTTTGAGCTTCTTCCTATTCATAAGGATAAACTTGTTAAGGCCTCGCAAGAAATGATGAACACCCACTATCAAAGTTGTGAGGCATCGAAACTTGTCGTTGATGATAAAACCCCACGGATAAGTGCCTTGCCAACCAATAGGGGTGTTCTAGTTGATGAAGGTGATCTTATCAAGTACAGGGATTCTCACTATCTCTATAAAAACAAAAGCTTTCAGAGCTCCATTCTTTGTAAGGGCAAACGCGACCTAACGAGTGTCTACGCTCTTGGGGCAAAACCTCTGACTAAAAGTAAAAAAATCGTGAGTTATGACCTCGCTAAAGAGGGTTGTATAGATCCGTGGTGTCCGGCCAAGGGATGTTCCAAGAATGGAGTTTCATGTGACTCGACTTCCGTTAAAGGCCTGGATTGTTCGGGTTACATTGCTGCCATCTTCGCCCGTGCGGGTTTAAAGTTTTCAACCAACACTGACATCCAGTACTCCAAGGTTTTTTTTGGAGGCACTGACCTCATCCACACGCTCTCCCTTCTAAAAAGCAGTTGCCTGACTTCTTTAAAAGGAGAACAGATCTTTTCTTTGGCACCTGGAGACCTTATTAACCTAGGTGGGAATCCTGGACACATCGTGATGGTTGATGAAACTTCAGCGGATCCTCTTGGACTTGAAAAGATGCGTGGCAAATCAGTTGATTGTAAAAAGATCGATGTTTCTTACTTGGATTTTAGTTTTACTCAGAGTGGGCAGCCTTGGGGTGTCTCTCGGGTCCATATGGGCCACTATAAAAATCAGAAGAAGCTTCCTCGATGGATTAAAAATATTCTCGAGAGCTTAAAACTTGAATGCAGAAAAATTCAAGGGGAAAAAGATGTTGTTCAAGTTAAGGAAATGGATAAGACTTTTTCTATCCTGAGGCATTCAAATGAAGACGTGCAATGCCGAGAAGGGCCCATTGAATTAGAGTACCAGGAATGTTTAGGTGAGTGCCTTTAGTTAAATACAATCCTTAAACAGTCAAAATTCAGGTTAATACCTTGATATCAGAAGAAATTTTTAATGTGTATCAAATAGGTAAGTCGCTCTTTAGGATTAATTCATCTTGGAGATGAAAAATCATCGCTACAATTAAAGCATGAAAGAATCTAATGATTTAATTCTGTTGGTTTCTCTACTCATGACGCTCCTAATGGCAACAGTGTCTTATTTGAATTTCAAACGAAACAAAAGTTTAGAGTTCTCTCATCTGCTAGAATTCTGGACGGCCCTGTTTGTACAAGTGTTAACGATGTTTATTTGTATAAACCAGACAGAGCAGATCATCGTTCTAAGTATGGTGGGATGGGTCTGGCCTTTTCGCTCCATGCAGTTAGTTTTAGAAGATGTTAGTGGGCAATCAGTTTCGCATTGGTGGACATACTGGATCGTTGGATTGGCCGCGTTTGTTTCAATCTCGCTTGGTGGATATGGGTTTTCTTTTTTGGCGGTCACCCTTCCATTCTCTCTCACAATAGGGGGCCTAGGACTCTTGATGACCTATGAGGCCTATAAAACGTCTCACTTTAAAGAGGATAGTTTACTTAAATTTGTTTTGTATTTTTGTTCAGTTCTTTATTTTCTTAAACTGATGAGCTTTCCATTTTGGATAGTAAGTAAGTTTTCGGAATATGTTTTGGTTCTAGAAACGATGATTATGGTTGGATTTGCAGGGACCATTGTTTCTGTTTATATGGAGATCATGAATAAAAAACATGTGTTTGAACTTGATTCCATCATTAAAGAAAGAAATCAAAAACTCCTTTCACAAAGTAAATATTCAGAACTCGGTATGATGTCAGCGGGTATTGCTCATGAAATCAATAATCCTCTTGCCGTCATTCAGGCCAGAACCACTCAGCTCTTACGGATCTATCGAGATTCGTCACGGGCCCAGGATCTGGGGGATGGTCTTCAGCAAATTCTTTACACAAGTGAAAGAATTGCCCGCACCATTCAAGGGGTCAGAGAATTTGTTCATCAAGATGAACAATGTCCTATGAAAGAAATCAATCTTAAAGTTCTCGTAGATGATGTCTTGGCCTTCTGTGGACAAAGACTTAAGAATCACGGAGTCAATTTGCGTTTTTATGGATTAGAAAATTATAGTGTGTACGGGAATAAAATTCAGCTGGAGCAGATTATTCTTAATCTACTTAATAATTCCTTTGATGCTATTGAGTTTTTAGCTGATAAATGGATTGAAATTAGTGTGCATGAAAAAAATAATCGACTCCAGATCTTAGTCAAAGATTCTGGCCATGGCATCCCTGAAGAGGTGGCCACACGGATCATGGAGCCTTTTTTTACCACGAAGAATTTAGGAAAAGGAACAGGATTGGGTTTATCACTTGCTCGAGGGATTGCTGAAAAACATGGTGGAAATCTTTGTTACTTAAAAAATAAAGCTCATACCACTTTTATGTTGGAGCTTCCAAAAAATATGGATCAAGAAGGGAGAAGTTCTCTTGTTCATTAAAGGAAGTCTTGCAGGAAAAGCTTCTGACATTAGTACGTCAGAAGCTTTTAAATGATAAAGAGTTAAAACGAAAAGTTAGTAGTTATGATGGGCCTTAAGAATTAAGTCACACAGATCACTGGCCGTAGAGTTACGAAGTTTGTCAGCTTCCACACGATCTAAAATAATTTCTGGTAATTGCAGCGTTATTTTTTCTGCAAGTAGTGGACTTTTATTTGCTAAAACTTCATCGACACGATCTATAGGTGTGAAATGTGGAACAGTTTGAAGTACCTCAGGATGTTCATTGACTAGTTTTAAAATGGTCTTAACAACGTCGATAAATTGATCCAATTCTTTTTTAGAATAGGTTTCAGTAGGTTCAATCATAAGTCCGAACTGTTCCGGAAAGGCCACCGTAGGGGCATGAAACCCAAAATCTAAAAAAAGTTTTCCGATACGTGCAATGGCATTTGTTTTAGGTGTGCCAGAAGATTCAATTTTTTTAAACGTCTCTGCTGAAAGAGTAAGAATAAATTCATGCATTCGAGGAGATTCCGTCGCAGTGGCCGGTAGTGTTGGGTAAAATTCTCCAAGGTGAGCATGAAGGTAACGAGAGCAGAGAACTGCTACCTGACTCATCTTTCTCACACCATCAGAACCGAGGGCCTTTATGTAAGTGTAAGCACGGATTTTATGAGCGAAATTTCCGAAATGACGGTGAAATGATCCCACTGATTTTGTCGTACGTTCTACTTCAAAACGACCATCTTTTTTAATCACCTGAACACCTGGTAGGTAATCCATAAGACGAGATGAAACGGCAACGATTGCATCTCCTGGGCCACCACCACCGTGAGGAATGGTCCATGTTTTATGAAGGTTGTTGTGAACAGCATCTACGCCAAGTTTGTTTAGATCCACAATTCCAGCGATGGCATTCATGTTGGCACCATCCATATAAACAAGTCCGCCAACAGCATGAATTAAGGCGCTCATTTCCTGGAACTGAGATTCAAAAATTCCCGCAGTATTAGGATTTGTGACCATAACACCGGCCACACGATGGCCATCAGTTTTTAAGAATTCTTTAATTTGATTAAGATTCATTTCACCCGATGCTGTGGCCTCAACGGTATAGATCCCATAAATTTTTCCATCCACTGTCTTGGATTCGTAACCGGCCATTGTAGCACTTGCAGGATTCGTTCCGTGGGCAGAACGAGGAATGATAACAATGTTTCTTGTTTGAGCTTCACCACGGTCACGGTGGTAGGCCTGAAACATTTTTAAACCTACTAATTCCCCTTGAGCACCTGCTAGAGGTTGAGTTGTGACTCCCGGAAGGCCCGTGATGGCCTTAAACATATTTTGAATCTCATAAAGAATTTCAAGGGATCCTTGAACATCTTCCACCGGAGATTCAGGATGCACATCTGTGAAGTTCGGAAGAGAGGCCGCATAGTCGTTGATATATGGATTGTATTTCATCGTACAAGAGCCAAGAGGATAGATCCCATCATCTGGAGAAAGATTCTGTTTACCTAATCTTTCGTAATAATGAATGATGTCTTTAGAGCTCAGACGTGGAATTTCCGGGGCATCTGAACGAAGAAGAACAGATTGAATTTTCTGAACGGGTGTTGCCTGTTTGGTTTTAGCAAATTCGTGGGCAAAAAACTTCACTAAAGTTTCAATATCTGTTTCAGAATGAAGATCAGTAAAACTCATCAAAAGAAGATTTTCATCTTTGATTTCTTCATGGCGTTTTGAAACATCCACACCTAACTGAATTCCTGCAGCACTGGCCTTATGTATAAGATCAGAAACATTTATAGGGAGTTTTAGGGTAAATTCATTAAAAAAAGCTGTCGCACGGAATTTAAGTTCCACTCCTTCAAACTGAGACAGATTTTCTGCAGCAAGAGTGGCAAGATTTCTGGCCGTTTTAAGAGTTTCCGCAAAACCATCATCCCCACGAGCGAGGATGGAGGCCCCAGCGGCCGAGGCAACAAAGGATTGGTTAGAACAAATATTTGAAGTCGCTTTTTCACGACGGATATGTTGTTCACGGGTGGAAAGAATAAGGGCCTTACAGTCTCTGCCTTTAAGATCTTTTGTTTTTCCAACATAACGGCCAGCAGTTGCACGAATAGAGAGTTTATCTTGTTCATTATAACGGATTCCAAAAATACCAAGGCCCGGGCCTCCAAAGTTTGGCCCAATAACCAGATGCTGACCCTCAGCGACGATCATGTCGGCACCTTGAGAACGTGTTCCGTATTTCACTGGAGCTTTAAGTCCACCATGGCCTAAAAGCATAGGATCAACCACAGCGATTGATTTGATGTTGGCCGTCGAACAAAGATCCACGATTTCATCTACGGGTTCAATATTTCCTAAGTTGTTGACCTGCGGAAAGGCCACTGCCGCCACTTGTGGTGTCGTATTCAGTAGGCGTTTAAGAGTGTCCATATCGATGCGGCCAGTTTGCGCATTTAATGGAGCACGTATAATTTTAAGCCCTGTTTCAGCGGCCATCGTCTCAAGCACCTCAAGATCCCCAGGATAAAGAGTGTTAGATACGATGATTGTCGTAGAATCTTTAATCAAACGCAAAGCACAGTTCATCGCCTCATATAAACAAGATGAGCGGTCGTATAAAGAAGCATTGATCGCCTCAAAACCAGTGAGTTGAGACAAAAGGGATTGATAGATCCAAAGAGTTTGCAAAGTTCCTTGTGAGCGCTCTGGCTGATACGGAGTGTAGGCAGTGGTGAGACCACGAATATTACAAATGGGTCCCACAACATCAGTTACTTTATATTGAGGTAATCCATCTCCAATGAAAGAGAGTTTGATTTTATTTTTACTGGCCACTTCATTAACATGAGCGATGAGCTCTTCGTAACTTAAGTGTTTGGCCATGGGTACACTGGTCATCTTGACGTCAGAAGAAATATGCGAATAGAGATCATCCAATGTTTTAAGGCCTAAAGCCTTAAGCATTTCGTTGATGTCTTTATCATCGGCCCCAATATAAAAAGGTTTAAGTTCTCTTTTTAATTTTTCAGGGTGAAAATTAAGAGGGACATGAGAATTTTTCATATTCATTCCTTAACAGTAGAGGCCTCATTTTTAAGACCTTATACTAAGCGGTGTTTTGAAGTTTGTTAAGAATTATGAAGTGTTGACGCAGGCGGCAGGATATGTTTTTATCCAAACAAAACTTTTTTATTTCGAGAAGAGAGTAAATAAAATGGCCCTACATTTAATAAATGTTGAAGAATCAGGTACTGATGAGGCAGAGCTTTCTCGATTTTGTGATGAGTTTAAATTAGACCTGACTGTGGAGTATAAAGGTGGCCAGTACTGGTTACATTCGGATGTTGAGCGTGAGAGGCCTATTTCCATTGAAATAGACCAAGAACTTCATCGACATGAAGAATATTTTAAAAGAAGTTCCATTCATAAAGAGTTAGTGGCCCGGGCCATTGGTATTAAAGGTCCCTTTCGTCCACGAGTTTTAGATCTCTCGGCCGGTCTACTTGGGGATACATTATTGTTTTTGGCCCTGGGGTGTGAGGTCCTGGCCTTGGAGCGTCACCCCTTGGTGAGTTTGCTTATAAAAAAGGCCCTTTTGAATGCAAAGCATCCCGCCCTCGCGAAATTAACTTTCATCAACGAAGATGCGGGACATTTTTTAGAATCAAAACCCCAGGTTGATACGATTTATTTTGATCCCATGTTTGAAGATGCTAATGGAAAGAGCGCTCCGAGGAAAGAGATGCGTATATTTCGACATTTTATTGGTTCTGATCACGATGCCAAATCAGTTTTTGAAAAGGCCAAAAGGTTAGGGGCCAAACGGCTGGTGGTGAAAAGACCTAAGCACTCCATAGCGCTCACTTCTGAAGAAGCAGTCACATTTTTAGGTAAGGCCACTCGCTATGATGTTTATTTAGGTGTAAGGTAGCAGGGTTTAAAAACGGGAGATATTTATGACAAAAAAATACGATGTATATGGCATCGGTAATGCACTTGTGGATATGGAATTTGAAGTGCTGGATGCATTTTTTACAAAAAATAAAATTGATAAGGGTCTGATGACTCTGGTTGATGAAGAACTTCAGAATGATCTCATGAATGCCTTGGGCACCGAAGTTCTTAAGCAGCAATGTGGAGGCTCAGCGGCCAACACTATAATTGCGGTTTCACAATTTGGTGGGAAAAGTTTTTATTCTTGTAAAGTGGGTGACGATAAGTTCGGTGATTTTTATTATCAAGATTTAAAAGAAAGCGGAGTTGACTCAAATCTTCAGAATCAAAAACGGACTACGGGAACGACAGGGAAATGTTTAGTTCTAATCACTCCAGATGCTGAAAGAACGATGAATACCTTTTTAGGTATTACATCCACACTAGGTAAAACAGAGGTAGATGAAGCAGCTATCTTGGGTTCTAATTATATGTATATGGAAGGTTACCTTGTGGCCTCTGCATCAGGTAAAGAGGCCGCAGTTCACGCTCGACAAATTGCGGAGAGAGGCGGAGTGAAGACGGCCCTTACATTTTCTGATGTAAATATGGTGAAATTTTTTAAAGATGGGCTTTTAGAGATGATCGGAGAACAAGTTGATCTTCTTTTTTGTAACGAGTCAGAAGCACTTACTTTTGTCGGGACAACAAACCTTTTAACGGCTCGGGAAGAACTTAAAAAATTTGCTAAGACATTTGTTGTCACTCGTGGTGAAAATGGGGCGATGATATATGATGGCACGACATTCATTGATATAGAGCCATACAAAGTGAAAGCAGTTGACTCAAACGGAGCTGGAGATATGTATGCGGGAGCATTCATGTATGCGATCTCTCATGGCCACACCTATGCTTCAGCTGGGAAATTGGCCTCATTGTCTGCAAGTCGAATCGTCTCTCAGTTTGGTCCTCGTTTAAAATGGCATGAGGCCCAAGACATAAAAAATCAAGTTTTTGGTTCAAGGGGATAAGATGTCGGATTATTTACTCGTAAAAAAAGTTTTTGATAATAGGCCTGTTGATCAAGTGATTACAGTTAAGGGGTGGATAAAATCTCTTCGTCAGTCGAAGAAGTTTTCTTTTATGGTTTTAAATGACGGCTCCACCCAGAAAGATCTACAAATAATCGTGGATGGCACTCTTTCAAATTATGAAGAAGTGTCTAAACTTTTATCCGGATCATCAGTTGAGGTTGAAGGTCTTCTTGTTGCTTCTCAAGGCAAACAGCCCGTAGAGATGCAGGCAAAAAAAGTTCATATCTTTTGTGCCAATACTGAAGATTATCCTCTTCAGAAAAAAGAGACTTCTCTTGAGTATCTAAGAGAGGTTGCCCATCTGCGTTCTCGCACGAATACTTTTTCTGCGGTTTTTCGTCTTCGTCATGTACTAGCGCAAGCAACCCATGAATTTTTCTCAAACGAGAATTTTTATTATTTGCATACTCCCATCATTACATCATCTGATGCTGAAGGTGCAGGAGAGATGTTTCGTGTGTCGACGATGAATTTAGATAAACCACATCGCACTGATAAGGGTGCCTTGGATTTTTCTAAAGACTATTTTGCACGTGAAACTTTTTTAAGTGTTTCTGGTCAACTTGAGGCCGAGACTTTTGCTGTTGGAATGGGACGCGTTTATACCTTTGGCCCTACATTTAGATCAGAGAACTCAAATACAGCTCGACACTTATCTGAATTTTGGATGATTGAACCAGAAGCAGCTTTTTTCACGTTGGAAGACAACGCGACACTTGCGACTAATTATGTAAAACACATGATCAAACGTGCCATGGAGCAGTGTGGGGATGAGTTGGAGTTCTTGGCCTCAAGATATTCTCCGGATAATTTAAAAACGCTTGAACACGTGTTGAATTCTCCTTTTGAGACAGTGACCTACACCAATGCTATCGAGATTCTTCAGGAGAGTGCTAAGTCTCATAAGTTTGATTATCCAGTTTCATGGGGCATAGATCTTCAGACTGAACATGAACGATTTTTGGCCGAGCAGTATTTTAAACGGCCAACCATCGTAACGGATTATCCTAAAGAGATTAAGTCGTTTTATATGAAACTCAATGATGATGGTAAAACTGTTCGTGCCATGGATGTTCTCGTTCCTGGCATAGGTGAACTTATCGGTGGGTCTCAACGTGAAGATAATTACGACAGACTTACAAAACGAATGAGTGATCTTAAAATGGATCCCACCAATTATTGGTGGTACCTTGATTTGAGAAAATATGGATCAGTTCCTCATTCAGGATTTGGTTTAGGATTTGAGAGAGCGATGATGTATATTTCAGGTATGACAAATATTAGAGATGTGATTCCATTTCCACGTTCACCTAAAAACGCAGAATTTTAAAACATAAAAAAAGGCCCAAAATGGGCCTTTTTTTATGATTCACAGCTTAGTTAAATCCCGGAGCGAAGTTTGTTGTTGTTGTGACATTTTTGAAATCTTCGTTGTTAAAGGTGAGGTAGTTATCTTGAGCACCAAAAAAGATACCGCCATAAGTGGCCTTAGCATCTTTAAATTCGCTACCAGGTCCAGTAAATGAAAAAAGATTTCCAAGTCTGGAATATTTAAGAGCACATTCTTTTACGAGGCAAGTGCTATCAAATGAAACATAAATATCTCTAACATATTGAGAATTAGTATATGTAACGTCAACAATTTTGCCTTTAACATTTTTTGAGATCACTAAACGTTCAATTTCTACATTCGATTCTTTTCTAAGGCTTTCAATTTCCACTTCAA
>CAMCZE010000073.1 GCA_945885655.1 Bacteriovorax stolpii
GATATAATCTTGCAAATCCTAAATTATTTATAAATATGTACCATCACGGAATAGAGCAATTTGCTCCATTCATGATCACAATTCTAGGAATACTTTTAAGTGATTTACTCAAAGGTGTAGCACTAGGATTTATTTCTTCAATTTTTTTCGTACTCAAAGATCATTATCATCTACAAAACAAACTTATCACCAAAGACATTGACGACACATCAGGTTTTCATACTATTACTTTTGGTTCACATCTTACATTCATCAACAAAAAAACTATTACGCGAGTATTAAATTCAATTGATTCGAATTCAACATGCTACTTAGATTTTTCAAACACCCATTTCATTGATTTCGAAACAAAAAAGCTCATTTTCGATCTGACAACTGAAGGCATAAAAAGAGGGATCACATTCGAAACAATTAAAAACGATTTCCTTAACCTTAAAATCAGTGAAAAAAACAATGATTAAAAATTATCTAATCACCCCATGTTATAGAAAACGCTCAATGCCAGAGCATGGAGCGTTTTCTAAATAGAATCCCAACACATGAAAAACCTCCATCATGCCAGATTTGACAGGAATGAGAATGTGGGTGGCAAGAAAACCTACTTTCTCGTTGATATCCAATCTTTTGATACTTTTAAGTCGAATACGACATCGTCAAAAGCGGCATGGACTTATTTGAATCCACACCATCAACAAGACCTTCTTCATTCTCACCACCATTCACAAACCCGACAATCTTGCCAACAATAAAGGCACAGTATTGATCTTTATAGAGAAGATTCACTAACCTCCACTTTCTCTCTGGACAGGAGGGAAAGTTCTTTAAGCGAGTGTTTCATTTCAAGACGAACAATTGTTCCCGTTTTAAGCTCTTGAGTTAACGGAAGAGCATTCAAATCCACCAAATAACTTGAATCCCTGATCTCTACTAAATTTGGTCCTACGTCTTCGTTAAAAACAGTCACAAATCTTCCAGATAAATCTTTAAAGGCAACTTTGAGATGTAGATTCAAAGACGGCATAGGAATTAATGGGCGTTCCGTTTTGAATATAATAGAGCGACCATTAATGCCTTTAAATGCAAGACTATTAAAATCAGACTCACGATACATACGTTTTATTTCTATTACCTGATTCGCAGATGGTGCAGAAGATCTCGCGATTCTTACAAATCCTTCAGGGGGACGAATCTTAGTCACACCATTTTCCATCAATACTCTAGCTGATTCATTAAGGAATGCAGGATCTATCAAATTTGGATCACTCAAAACTAATTTTGCCGATCCAACTTCATAACCCTTTAACGAATAATATGTTTTAGAAAGAAGTGACCCTGGCGCCAGAAGTTCTTGAGGATGAAGCTTTTCTTCCCAAATATTTTTCACCACTGCGTAACCAGAGAGAAGAACTCCAAGAGATGTCTGGGAGTCGTGATTATCTAAACGGTAAGGTGCATATTGCTCTGACAACATAAAAAGTCGTCCATACTCACCATTTACAGACCCTCTACCTCCAAGAGAATGTAGATAAATATTTTTCAGATCCTGAATATTTCGATAAATAACGATGAGATCTCCTCCATTGCCGCCTTTCCCACCATCTGCACTATTTTGCCCATCCAGATAAAATTCATGTGCTTCACCAGTTGCAGTGACTTTAGCACTCTCTCCATCCCTGCCATCACTAGAGAAAACTGAAAGTGAAGCGATTAACAAAAATGTTGAAAATAATTTTTTATTCATAAAATCCTCTTTTTTAATTATATTGATTTGCTATCCAGTCCCAATCGTCACCCCAGCCGTCTCCATCTGAGTCTCCACTACCTGTGCTGCCTCCATCCGAACTACCAGATCCAGAATCACCCGATCCAGAATCGTAATCGCCAGAATCGGAATCACTAGAACCAGAATCGGAGTCACCGCCACTCGAATCACCCCACCAAGAACCTAAATCAGAACTGGAATCGTCATCATAATTATCGCCAGATGAGCTTCCTCCACTTGAACTACTACCTCCAGAATTCTTCGATGTTGCAGAAAATATAATCACTATCAATGTGAAGGCAACGATGATCGCAATATAGGTCCCAATAATCGCAGCTTCTCCGTTCCAGTTTGCACCCTTCTTGTAAGCATGCTCCATATTATTCATCAGAAATTTTTTAGATGCTTCACGGTCTAATTTATTTATATCAATGAAAGTCATTGAGTACTTGATGGCCTTTAATACATTCTGATCCTTCACTTCAGATTCAAGAAAACTCATCATCTCTTGCGCTGCAAGACCTTCGTCTTGAAGTTTTCCTAATCCCTGTTCAAATTTTTTAATTTCGTTGTTATAAAATGTTTTATCCTTTTGATCCCATTCAACTTGCATCGAATAATTAAATTCATCCACAAGTTGTTTTAATCCACTCACTGTTGCAGCTTGTGCAGTGGTCATAAAAAACACAATAAAGCACAAAAGTAGACTTACTTTTTTCATCGTTACTCCTTGTTGGTAAAGTTGGAGCAGACCTACCAAACCAATAACGAGAGCGACAACGATCTAAATTTAGTGTTTGAATTTGAAAGAAATAATGACACCACTAGTGCCAAAAAGGCATCAGATTAAAAAAAGTCCTATTAAAGATCACGCAGGAGGTAAGAAAGCTCTTCTGACTCTACAGTAGTCTCATCTTATGAAAAGTTGTCCAGGTCCGAAGGTAAACTTAAGGCCGTTCTCATCTTTCTAGATCTGACCAAGTTTTAGGAGTTCAAAAAATTTATAGGATGCGAATGGATTGAAAAAACAAAAAAACAACCGCCGATATAATCGATAAAACTCATGAGGCCCAATGTAAAAGTAGGCCCATACGTTTTAGTTATTTCTCCTCTCTGAATTGATATCAAGTTTGGTGGAGACCACCGAAAATACAAAGTATTCAGCTAGATAAACAGAATCAAGGGGACTTAAAGCGGGGTCCAGTCATTTGGAGTCATTTTCATTAATTAAAAAATCTGGTGAAGTGCTTGTTCATCTTTGAACTGATTATAAATTACATCGAGTGTATCAAAAGAGATGTTGTGTTCCGCTCTTTCAATGCTCTTATAAGTGCCTTCGCTCACATTAATGATGGTAGAAAATTCTTTCTGAGTTTTCTTTCTTTTCTCACGGATAAAGCACATTATTAGGGCCAGTTTTTGTTTACGATTAAGTGCCAAGTTTTTGATTACGTACTCTAAGTTCTTTTCGGCATTCTCGATCTCATAACCAATAATCTGGTCTTTATTAGTTTTGGCAACAAACTTTGAGATAAACTCATTAGAAGTGGGCATTTGAATATTGGGAACGCCTGTGGTGAAATGAAGGTACATCAATCCAGTGTCAGAATTAAATTTTACAATCATTTTAAGTCTCCTTTAGGAAAAAGAACTTCGCCTTTCTTGATATATGTCGTTTCATAGGCCGTTTCCATTTTTCCAAGTCCCTGTCCTAAAACACCAACGACCACACAGAAATAGATATTTCCAAACTGAGGATCATCTTTGATCTCCAACTTATAGAAAAGGCATGCTCTCGCACTATGCTGACTCTTAATTATCCTGATGGGATTTTTAAGAGCTTCCTTTATTCTTTCAATAGAGACTTCCGGATGGCCATCCAGTGCATGTTGATAATCAACATCCCAGATTTGAATTTTAAGATCTCCGACCGCATCAACCTCTTCAATAAGCTTTTTCTCTTCAGCATCCATATCGGTATTGTAGTCAATATCTTTACCCGGGTCAATATATTTACCTTTCACCATTTTTAGCCCTGTATTATTAGTTAGTTAATGGCCCTGAGGGGATCGTTCCCTCAGGGCAAATTCTTCTGTTTATCGAATTTTCACAACATTCTCATCATCAAACACCTTCGGCATCACCCTAAACTTATCAGTGACGCCTTTTACATCTACACCGGCCATGCGGACATAAATTTGGAAGGTTTTAAAGTCGGCCCAGCCTCCCATCTTCATCACTTGAGTGGGGCCTCTGCACCAGATGCCAGAACATGGGTCGCAAAGCAAGCTCTCAGGGTATGAAAGTTCACGTATTTTTCAATACTGATACTTTTCAAAAAATTCCTAAAGATCGTGCCAGCATAGCCACCATCACAACCTGTCAGATGAGGCAAAACAAATTCTTCATTCTCACGTTCGTTTTTAAGTTCGATCAAAACATTTTCTAGATCCAATGAAATGTGAGCATTCCGCCAATCGGAATTTTTTGTCGACTTAATACCGCGAAGCTTGGGATTAAAAGATTTAGTAATGCGAATAATCTTATTATCAAAATCAATGTCACTCCACTTAAGTGCAAAGAAATCTCCTCGCGATAGATTCCTTCATTCATGTAGATCTCAAATTCTTCCAGTGTATTCCCATAACAATAAAGAATATGTTTAATTCTATTTGAATCAAGCTCGATTCTTCCATTTTCAATATGCCCAATGGTAGGTCTTGCATACCCACATAGATATGAGGCCTTATCCTGAGAGATTTTTTTGATCTGTCTTAATATCCTTAAAACTCTTACCTCTTTGGTGATAATTCTCTTATAGCTTCTGCGGTCTTTGTTAGTGAGCACTGTCCTTACGATTATCCTTCGTGGAGTATTTCTTTTATTAACCTTCACGCTTTTTTTGGCCCGAATGAAGTCGTGATAATGAAGCCCCCAGAGTTCAAGAATTTTTCTGATTCGCTTATCAGTTAATCCAACCCGCCCATTTTCAATATGTCCCATGGCCTTAGATTTAATTCCTAAGGGCGCAGCTGCTTCGGGTAAAGACCATCCTTTTTCAAGGCGAAGTTCTCTTAAAGCAAGCTGAGCTTCCGAGATAATTTTGTAGTAAGAACGTCTTTTCTTTTTTGTTGTCATGTCAGTCTCCATAGTTTTGGGTTAGCCATGAGAAGCCAGTGCTCGCTCATGAACGAAAACATACGGTTGACCCTGGAAAGCTAATCCAGTGTACTTCGTGATTAAGGTGGCTAATCCTTCAAGCCAAGTTGAAAGACAAAAAAAGCCAAGCCCAGTCATTTCGGGACATGTTGATTAGTTTTGATGAAGAAGCGACAATTGATGAGTTCGATAAACTCTTGGAATCTTTTGTCTGTGGTTATTGGTACTTAGAATTTTTTTTGAATTTTGGAATAAAAAAAGGCCAATTGGTTAAAATTGGCCTTTGGTAATTTGGTGGAATCCTACGGAAACCTAAAGTTTCCACTAGTTAATTTAATATTACCGGAACTTTACAGCAAACCACAGAAATCTCGAGAAATGTTGGGCCGTCAATCGGAATGTTCATCATGTAGGTCGGAATCGTAAGAAGTGTCAGACCAATAGAAAGAATCCAATAAGTCTTCAAAGAAATTTAAGGTAAATCCAACTCCTTAAGAGATTAAAAAAACAACGAAATGAATCCCACCTAGTACATCCAAGCAAAATCAGCATGCTGATTGATAAAATTATAGGATGCGTGATAGTGACCCGAAAGTAAACCCAGCACCTCAAGTCATTTAGAACAAGTAGAAAAAACTTTCCTCAAAAACTTTAAGCATCAAAAAGTGGCGAACTAATGAAAGAAGACATTGATAAAACGATTCAAATCCTTAGGATACGTCACAAATGACCTATAAATTTTACAAATCGCCTGAAGTCTTCTACAAAGTTCGTGATAGTCCTTATTTAACAAACTTAACTTTGGATCAACGATGAAATACTTGCCTTTCATTTTTCTTGCCATCTCTTTTGAACTCCAGGCCCAAACTTATCGACCTGCTCCACCTACCATGCCAGAAGGGTACTGTCCTCAACAGTGTAGCGGCAGAGCAGTAACCCCCTTTAACTTTATTAAACGTGCCCAAGAAATGGGTGACCCTAATACCGGTAGACCACTTGGCACTCAGATGTCTATCCCTAATGAAAATGGAGCAATGGTCACTGTTGATACGAAATCCTTTTTTAGTGAACTTACCTTTATGGAGTCATTCGCGGCCGGACAGTGTGGGGAAAGTTTGAACTCTACAACGTCAAATGAAATTATCGTCAGCGGCATGTGTCCCGCAACCTACAAAATTCTTGATGACAGTCGGGCGACAATTACTGCCGCCCATAAACAGCAAGGCACACAGGCCTTAACGAATCAGCAAGCAAGTCAGGCCTTCCAAAGCGGTACAACAAGTGAATCTCGACGCCAACTAACTGAAGAACTTTACTGTCGACTCAAAACCAATGGTGGCACTAATGCCATGGCCAATACTGAGTGTAAGCCATTCGATTTGAAGTTAGGAGAAGAGAAGATTCTGGCAGTAGGCATGAAAAGTCAGGTGTGCAAAAGTTTTGCCGCACCTCAATTCGTTCCTGAATTCCAATCTCGTATCGGCGCCGGCATGTACCAATGCCGTCGTGGTCTAGTTCCTGGAACAACTACAGCTACCCAGTCAAATTTTGTGATTGGCGCGTGGTTATTTAAAAATGAATTGGCGATCTTAAGAACTGATTCTGCGCAAGTTGCAAAACTCGGAACATCTTCAAGACATTTATCCAATAATTTCTTTCGAGGTAATCAGTATTGTAAACAGGACATCACAAGAGACACAATCGAATTTGAAGAATCATGCCCTCTCGCACGGCTTTCATTTTCTAAATCGGTGACCTTCCCTATCGGCCCAATTCCTCTAACGGTAGAGGCCGGAGTTCAGGGACAACTTCGTGTAGAACACTTTTCACGAGTGGCACCAGCTTGGACCAATGGACGCATGAGACCTATTGCTGAAACTTCAGGTTTTGCCTCAGCATCCATCAATTTGCTTATTATCAGGGCTGGAGTTGAGGCGAGTCTTCTCTTCCTGAGAGAAAGCTATGATCTTTTCTCTCTAGCCGCTATCAAGTACTTGCCTGCGGCCAACTCTTTACAGGCCGGATTCTACGCTTCTGAGCAACTCACGGGGACCAACATTATTGAGGCCCTGAGTGGCAAGATTTCCGCTTTTGTTGCCGTCCCTATTCCAAAATTTCTTGGTTGGAGATGGAAGAAATTTAAATTCGTCATTTTCGAATGGGCCGGTCTTCGCACATCAGGTCTAGTGATTGATCACAGAGTTGGTCCGAAACCAATCCAGCAAATGTAATACGGATGAAAAAGATCCTGCTTTTTTCTTCACTTGCATTTGCCATCGCTTGGTTAATACTCGAGTTTCAACCGGACCCCGTATTTTCCCCACACCCACAGTCTGAATTAAGTTTTAGATTTAAACTTGATTCAACTGGGGAAGCTGGACAAGGGCTCAAAATCAGATCATCTGAATTTGGTGAAGTCTCCCTCACGCCCATGGACAAAAATCAATGGCTACTTTCCGTGAAAAACTCAACTGCAAAACTTGAGATCAACGGTGCTGACAAAGAATCCATTATACTTGAAATGAAGTCCGAATGGGAAACCCCGTTCCTTGTGACGTTACTTAGTCCCAATATGCTTGCCTCTGAAGTGAGTGCCAGAAAAAATCAATTGCCTCCAGAGCTTAATCAAATCCTTACCAATCGCAGAAAAAATCTTGCTCGCTTAATTTTTTTACCCAAATATACAGAGCAGACATTTGATGGCCAATGCTACTATGGATCATGCCGCTTTCAGTTCAACATCACTAAAGAGAACTCACTCAGTCTCAATGTGAAGTCTTTGGATGAAACCGAGATGTCTGCAGAATATGTCGTTGAGGCGGACGAGTTAGGTGCCGAAAAAATCCAGTTTACAGAAAAAAATACGATTAAAAATGTACTTAGTATATCTTTAAATACTCTTGGCGAAGCTCAGAGAATCACTCATTTCAGCGTCGACACTGCCCTCTTTTCACAAGATGCCCTCAAGGAAACGTCCCCGATCAACCTCTCAGGAGCAACTGCAGAAGAGTTAAAGATCCAAGCAGCTAACGAAACCAAATCTCTTGATATCAAAAAACTCATCTCAGATACTCGTAGTGAAAATCGCCCGATTGAAGAGTTGGGTCTTTTTCATCAGACATTGAAGAAAGTCCTCCTCACTCGCCCAGACTCAGTAAAATTATTGGTCAAAGAACTTAAGAAAGTGAAAACCAAAGACCCCTTCTACATTAGCTCAATTGCCGCCTTAATTGCCGTTGACTCAGATGAGACTCAGGACGGTCTTCGTGACTTGATTGAATACCAATTATCTAAAAAGGGAAATCTTGAAGCGAAAAGTCTGGTGATGGCCCTAGGCCAGTCTGCCCACCCATCGCCTGAGACAGTGGACTATCTCATCGACAAGGCCTACGTCTCAGACGAACGAGGAAATCTCAAGGAGACGGCCCAGCTCGCGACTGGAAGTATTGCGAGGGCAACAGAAGATCAGGACGCTGCTGCCAAACTGATTGAAAGACCCCTTAGAGACCTCGAAGAATTTGTTCAAGGCCACAACCCTTCAATTCCCATCTCGAACGTGCTTGAAGTCATTGGCAATAGTGGATCTCCCTCGGCTTTTAAAAACTTAAAAGCCATTTACCAAAACAATAAAGATCCACAAACTCAAGTGGCGGTTCTGAATGCTCTTCGATATATGCCTCAAAAAGAAGCAGGAAAGATGTTGGAAGAGAAGCTCGGCTCTCAAGATCAATTAGTAAGAGAGCAGGCCAAACAAGCGCTGGCTCTTCGGTGTGAGCAGTATCCGGGGTATTGTCGGTAGTTGCTTCTGATGCTTGAAACTCTCTAGAAAATTGAGAGCCGATACTTGGGTCTCAGTATTCTTTTTTATGTCGGTACGAGCATGAGCGTGGGCTGAATTTACAATAAGACTTTCGTTGATACCTATTCGAAGATTGCCTTCTGCAAACTTTAGCAAACGAGGGAAATGCAGAGACGTTTCGGGAAATAGTCAGAAGTGAACAAACTCGAAGCTTCAGAGATAACTGCTTCAATTTATTTGTTAATAGTTTTAGTGATTTGCTATAATTCGGTAAAATATAGGGCCGAAGGATGCAAACTACAGAGATGAAGAGAGATGTTTATTCGATATCATAAGATGGTAATTGCATAATTACCTTATCATTATATTTTTCAGAAGCAGCAAGCATGATCGAATCTAAATTGACTTTTGTGACTTCCGAATTCGTTGCTGAATCTATAGGAATATATGTGTAAAGAATTATATATTTACCAGAAGTACTTACAGCTTTTTTGTATTGGGCCATCTAAGAATGAGACCTCGGGCCATCTAAAAGTGAGAGGCCAAACAGTATAATTACGCAAGGCGCCGTTGCCCTATAATAGAGTTTTAATCAACTTTATTTGAAGGAGCAAGGAGTGCTTAGAATGGATACTGTAAACAAGATCAAAAAAGCGTATAAACAATCAGGTAAAATCAATTCTGCTGCAAAAGTTGGTCAATGTTCTTGGGCCACAGCAAAAAAAATTATCAACACTTCACCCGAAAAATTATCTCAAAGAGGAACGAGAAATACTCCTTCAAAACTCATCACAACGGAAGTCATTGAGGCCATCAAAAAAATCTTTTCCGATGAAGAAGAAAAAAAAGTTCACAGGAAACAAAGACATAAAGCTCCGGCCATTTTAATAAAGCTTAAAGAGGCAGGAATCTATCAAGGCTCTCTTCGTCATCTTAAAAGAACAGTGGCCGAGATTCGCAAAAACCATGGCCACTCTCTCTCGCCTCTAAAATCTTTTCTGGATCTTAGTTTTGAGAATGGAAAATATCTTCAGATAGACCACGGCGAAGTAGAATTTGAGTTGAATAAAGTTCGCATGAAAGGCTATCTCTTTGTGGCCAGTGTCCCCGGCGCCGCCATTCGGTATTGTCAGGTTTATTTAACTAAGGCCCAAGAAGCTTGGGGTAAATTTCATGACGATTGTTTTCGGTTTTTCAATGGCGTTTTCCCGTTCTGTGTTTATGACAACGATGGTGCCATTTGCGTCCCGGGGAAAGGAATCAGTAATCAATTTCTAAGTGACGTTGAAAACTATTATAATTTTGAGGCGATTTTCTGCAACAGAGCATCCGGATGGGAAAAAGGTTCAGTCGAGAATGCTGTTGGGTATTGCCGCAGAAATTTTCTTCCGGGACTTCCATCCTTTGAGTGCCTGAATAATTTAAATGATTATTTGAAAAGATGTTCTCATCAAGACCGAGGCGGTAATCACTACAAGGAAGATATCTCCAAAGAAGTTCTATTCGAAGAGATGAGAAAAAACCTTCTTCTTCTTCCAGAAGTAAAGAAATGGGAAAAGATTGAATCACTAAAAGTCAGCTCACTTCAGACTGTCAGGTATGATTCTTATCAGTATTCAGTCCCTGAAAGATTTGTTGGATCAAATCTCAAGGTGTTTATATCGGTAGACACAATTAAGATTTTTTCCGAGGAGGAACTGGTCTACGAACACCAGCGTTTTTACTTTGAAAAGATTGATGCTCTTATTTTTGAACACTATCTTGATCAATTATTCAGAAAGCCTGGCGCATTTAAATTTGCCAAGATTGTTCACCAAACTTCTTTCTCAATCGACCTTACTGAAGTCAAAGGACGTCTTGAAGCGAAGCTGAGTGAAAGACAAGCAGTCAAAGAATTTATTCAGATTCTCCTCCTTAAACGAGTCACTCCCCATGTAACTTTTGATCTTGCTTTGAAGATGGCGCTCTCGTATGGCGGAATAAATTCAAATGCAATTGGCCTGATTATCAAGCAGCTTGAGATTGGAGAGAGAATTGAAAATTGTCCCGATGCACTTCTACCCGAACATCTTCTGATTCATAAGATGAAAGATTATGACCTGAAAATATATCAACAACTATTACCTGCTGGAGGTTTTGAATGAGAGAAGAACTATTAAAACTAAAAATGAATGGAGCATTGGATGTTCTTGAGGATCTGTGCAAGCGAAAGATGGACAATCTTTCATTTGGGAAGTCTCTTCTTGAGGCAGAAATTATTGAGAGACAAGAGCAAGCGGGGAAAAGAAAAATTAAATCTGCAAAATTCTCCTATGAAAGAGAATGGCAGCAAATAAACATGAAAAAGAATCCAAGGATTCAATTTACTGAAATAAAAAAGCTCTCGAATGGAGATTTTTTAAAATCACGAAAGAACATTTGTTTCATTGGAAAAACCGGTCTTGGTAAAACACATTCTTTAATCAGCATTGGAAGAGATCTGTGTCGAAATGAAAAGGACGTTCTCTTTTTTACTGCAGCAACTCTTGTTACCAAGCTCGAAGAAAGTAAGATTGAAAATAAGTTGAGTCGTCTGATGGAAAGACTGAAGAAGGCCGATTTACTTATCATTGATGAGCTTGGCTTCGTTCCATTTTCTGACAATGGAGCAAGACTTCTTTTTGATGTTTTTACTACCAGGTATCAAGTGGGGCCAATTGCGATCTCAACGAATTTAAGTTTTGAAAAATGGACGCAAGTTTTTGGCTCTGTGGAGTTGACGGCCGCATTGATTGATCGATTCACACACAACTGTGAGATCTTCGTTTTTGAAGGGGATTCTGTGCGTCTGAGAGAGGCCAGAGAACGTGGAGGCAAGAAACAAGTTGAAACTGAAACAACCTAATGCTAGAAGCTTGAGCAAATTAATCTGGCGGTGCTTTCGCTGCTGA
>CAMCZE010000074.1 GCA_945885655.1 Bacteriovorax stolpii
TCAAAATCTTCTTGATAATGCTCACGATGATCTTCGTCGCTCGCGTGCTGCTGCTCTTAGTATGATTCCTACTTCCACTGGTGCCGCTAAAGCACTTGGCGAAGTTATTCCAGAAATGCTTGGCAAGCTTGATGGTTACGCCGTACGAGTTCCAACACCAGATGTTTCTATGGTGGACTTAACCGTAAACCTTGAGAAAAAAGTAACAAAAGCAGAAATCAATGAAGCCATGAAAAAAGCTTCTCTCGGCAATCTTAAAGGCATTTTAGGTTACACCGAGGAAGAACTTGTTTCTATGGACTATATGGGTGCAACTGAATCTTCATATTTTGATTCTAAACTTACTAACGTCATCGGTGGTAATACTGCCAAGATCGTAAGCTGGTATGATAACGAAGTAGGGTTCTCAAACCGTGTCGTTGATCTTGCAAATTTTATTGGTCAAAAACTTTAAGAGGTTCCCATGCAGTTAAAATCCCTTCAGGATGCTGAACTTAAAGGCAAAAAAATTCTTGCCCGATTTGACTTCAACGTACCTCTGACTAAAACGGAACCAAGAACAATCACGGATGCTAGCCGTATTGACCTAGCGATCCCAACAATTAGATTCTTATTAGAAAAAGGTGTGAGCAAAATAACTCTCATATCACACCTTGGTCGCCCGGATGGTACCGTAAATCCTAAATATAGCCTTGAGCCGGTTGCAAAATACGTGGCACAAAAATTAGGTATCGACGTTATTCTTTCTGAATCGGCCATTGATAACGGTGTAAAAAATCTACTACAGCTACCTGAGACAAAAATCGTTCTTCTAGAAAATATTCGTTTTCTACCAGGCGAAGAAAAAAATGATATGGAACTGGCCGAAAAGTTATCTCAGTATGGCGACATTTACGTCAATGATGCTTTTGGGGCCGCTCACAGAAAGCATGCTTCAGTTTATGCCATCAATAATTTTTTCAAAAATCGCGCGTATCCAGGTCTTTTGATGAAAAAAGAAATTGATTCACTAACATCTCTTATGGATAAACCGGCCAAACCTTTTATTGCTGTTATCGGTGGGGCAAAAGTTGCAGACAAGATTAAAACTATCGAACGTATGATGGTTATGGTCGATACTCTCCTTATTGGTGGAGCTATGGCCTATCCCTTCCTGAAGGCCAAAGGTGTAACTATTGGAAATTCACTTTGCAGTGATGAAGATGTGTCCTTGGCCAAACATATTCTTTCACAAGACAAAGGTGGAAAGATCCAGCTTCCAAAAGATCATGTGGTAGCTGAAACTTTAGAGGGATTACCAGAAGTTTGTATTGGTCAAAATATTCCATCAGGAAAGATGGCCTTAGATATCGGCCCAGAGACTCTCCGCTCTTATGGAGAACATCTTAAAACAGCTAAAACAATTTTCTGGAATGGGCCCATGGGCCTGTTTGAATCTAAAAACTTTGCCAAAGGTACAATGGGAATTGCGAAGATCATCGCTGGCAATGAAAAATGTTTTTCAGTTGTAGGTGGTGGTGATTCAGTTGCTGCCGTCATGGCCTCAGGTGAAGCAGATAAATTCTCACATGTCTCTACTGGTGGTGGAGCTTCATTGGAATTCATCGAGAAAGGTGAACTTCCTGGGGTTCAAGCGCTAAAAGGACTTTAACATGAAAAAACTTTTAGTCGCTAACTGGAAAATGAATAAAACTCAAAAAGAAGTCGCTGATTTTTTTTTAGAATTTAAAAAATCATTTTCAGAAAAAAGAGATGCATGGATTGCGCCTCAAACCCTTCATTTAGAAATGGCCTTGAGCCTCACTAAATCTCATGTAAAAATCGGAGCTCAAAACTGTTCCGAATTTTTAAATGGTGCTTATACAGGCGAAATTTCTCCTGCATCTTTAAAAGATCTTGGTGGGCACTTTGTTATTTTAGGTCATTCTGAACGCCGCCAATATTTTTCAGAAACTTCTAAGGGCCTTAATGCTAAGGTCCGTTCGGCCATATCACAGAACTTAAAAGTCATTTATTGTGTGGGTGAAACTCTGACTGAACGTGAAGCAGGACAAACTCTTTCACTGATTGAGGATCAGCTTCATCAAGGCCTTAATGATATGTCGATTGCGAATACAGAAAATCTTATTATCGCTTATGAGCCCGTTTGGGCCATTGGTACCGGTAAGACAGCGACTCCGGCCCAGGCCCAGGAAGTTCATGCACATATTCGCCAAGTGCTTCATCATAAATTTCCAGCTTTTGGTAAGATGCTGCGCATCCTCTATGGTGGGAGTGTAAAAACTGACAATGTGGAAGAACTTTTAGGCCAAAAAGATATTGATGGCGGTCTTGTTGGTGGTGCCAGCTTAAAAGCCAAGGATTTTTTAGCCCTGTGTGGCGACAAATAGGTTTTCAAGTTCCTGGAAGTTTGCTAAAAATATTTCATTCGGAGACTACTTAATATGATTACTTTTTTAATTGCTCTACATGTCATTATCTGTATCCTTTTAGTGGTTACAGTTCTTCTTCAGTTCGGGAAAGGTGCTGAAATGGGTGCTGTTATGGGTGGAGGCGCTTCTCAGGCAGTCTTCTCTAGTTCAGCAAAGGGTAACTTCATGACCAAACTTACAACCGTTTTGGCCATTGGTTTCATGGTTAACTCAATTGTTCTTACGACTTTAAAATCTCGTGAAAACAAAAAATCTCTTTTTGATAATGAAGCACCAGTTGCGGCCCCTCTTAACTCTGATGTTCAAGCATTAGATTCTAAGGGTGTTGAAACTGTTCCAGCGGCAACTGAACCTGCAGCTGCTCCTACGGATGCTCAAAAATAATTTATTTTTCTTCTAAGCCAAAGAGGGGCCGGTGAAAACTAGCCCCTCTTTTTTTTTGTCCCTGAATCAACGACCTTGATCTTTCCAAAATCTAATTCTTTCTGAAGTTTTTGAATTTCTTCAATAGGTAAAGTCGCATAAGGCAGGGTGGGATCAAAGCTATCCAAAAGACGTAGGTCTCTGGTGTAGTCAGCTCTAATGTATTTTACATGCTGATCAAAGATATCAAAAATGTCCGGATCAAGTTTGAGGTTCCGAAACTTTTTCATGGTGTTCATGGCCTCAGGAATGCTCAGGACCTCGTTATAGGAACGTTTGGTTGTGATAGCATCAAAGAAGTCAGCAATGGTACACACTCGTGCCAGAAGATGAATCTGCTCTTTGCCTTTAAGTTTTTTAGGATAACCAGTTCCATCGATATTTTCATGATGTTCATGCACGATCCTAGCAATGATTTTCAAATCTATGGAATCATCTACTTTGCAATGGCCATGAAGAAGAAGCTCTAAACCAAAATCTGGATGCTGTTTAATCATTTGGTAGTCTTCATTTGAGAGGCCACCGGGATTATTTAGGATATGAGTCGGGATTTTTATTTTTCCAAGATCGTGAAGAAGCCCACCTAGACCCGCATGTATAAGCTCTCTGCGTGTGGCCTTTGGATTAACGACCTTATAGATCTGAATGCAATACATCGATACGTTAATAGAATGATCGTAAGTATAAAAGTCGTGAAAACTTAAGTTTCCAATAAGGTTTTTTAGGGAATCAATACTATGGTGATCAAGGACATCCACCATGCTCTCAACCACTTCCCTACAACCTTCGATGTTCTGTGAAAGTAATTCAGTAGAAAATTCTTTGCCTTTATCAAACAACGTATGAAGATACTGAAGGGCCGAATCTTTTATGACTTCGGTTTTAGTCAAATCATCCACATTACTTTTCACTAAGCTTCTAAGATAAGTTCGGCGCTGTTCTTCTGGCACATAAAGCTGGAAATATTTATGATGATATTCCTCAAGATCTTTTTTCTGAAGAGTTCCACCACTTGGAAAAATACGAACAAATTTTTCTTTTCCCTTCACACTTGAAGAGTTAACAAATAGATCAAAGCCAATGGGCTCTTCGACCTGAATAAGATCATATCTCACTGAAAAGTAACTCGTTTTTTCCATCCCTTCATTGTAACACTTTCACAATTTTAGGGAGGTAGTGATTATTTTCCTAAATCAAAAAAAAAGGCCCTCTTACGAGGGCCTCAAAGATTTAGTATGGTCTTCAGACTAAAATGGAATGTCATCCGCAGCGAAGTGTGCATCATTAGAAATCTGATACTCTTGAGTTGAATTCTGGGCCACCGGAGCAGCTTGAGAATAAGAAGTATCAACGTTCTGGTTAGCATTAGGGCCTGAAGCCGTTGCTCCACCAATGAACTGAACTGTACTCGCGAGGATTTCAGTCGTGTAACGTTTGTGACCTTCTTTATCATCCCAAGATCTTGTTTGAAGTCTTCCTTCTAAAAATGCCTGACGACCTTTGGCCAAATATTGGTTACAAAGCTCAGCAAGTTTTCCCCATACAACCACTCTGTGCCATTCAGTTTTTTCTTGTTTCTGACCTTGTTTGTCAGTCCATGCTTCAGTGGTTGCGAGTGAGAAGTTACAAACGGCAGATCCGCCTGGTGTATACTTCAACTCTGGGTCTTGTCCTAGTCTTCCCAACAAAATTACTTTGTTTACGCTCATAAAATCTCCTTAGTCACGTGGGAGGTGAAAATTGTGTTTGTCATTCATACCTCAGGTTAAGTTTAGAAGGAAAAAGTATTTTCTTTCCTTTCCTGACTCTATGAAAGACCTAGACCAAAGAATAAAATAATAAGTAGTGAATGTTAAATGAAGATAACGCGCGTCTTGAGATTATTGAATGGTGATATCGGAATTTTCGTAACTTCGAGCACGGCGAAAAACTGGACTTTCTGGGTTTTGTTTAAGAAAATCCTCGACTTGTTTACGCGCAACACGAACATCTTTTTTATACCAAGTAGGATCAAATCCGCAGAAAGGACATTTGATATCTTTTCGGTAAAGAGACTTGTGAATACTTTCATATAGGGCCCAGATTATCGGCAAAGACATAAAACCTTTCCACTCAAGCCAAGGATATAAACTGGAACCAACGGCGATGGCCAGAACGAGAATTTGAATAAAATGACCTGAGTGCAATCGTCGAGCATAACGGGACACGCGCGGCATCCGACAACAAGCACAAAAGAATTCTTTTTTATCACTTTTCCTCATTCAATCCTCCTTATCCATTAGATCATAGAACCTGACGATCCAGAGATCCCTGCAAGTTTTTCCACATTGTAAGGACTGCTAGGCATCCCGCGATGCCTAGGTGATTGAATTGTCCAGAATGGGAAAACAAGGTAGGGATTGCTGGGAGAGGTTTACCGAATTCAGCTCACGTACCACCACCAAAGATCGGTACCCTTTGGATTGCTTTACACCTCGCAAAAGCCGTACCAAAATAGGTCTATGTAAATTCAGGGCGTAAGCATAAACCAATGGTCAAAGTGACAAAAAACAACCCCAATCTGACCCTGTCTAAAAATGAGTCGGGTCAAATCAGCATCTTTTTTTCTGCTTCCCTTGTGGTGCTGATCACGATTATTGCTTTTGTTATCAACGTTGGTCTTTTTGTTAAGGCCAAAATCAACTTACAAAATGCTACGGATGCTGCCGCTTATTCAGGGGCCGCCGTTCAGTCTCGTCAGTTGACAAAAATCGCTTACCTTAATTGGGAAATGAGAAACGTCTATAAAGAGTGGATGTACAAGTACTACGTCGTGGGAAACCTCAATATCAATGACGTAGAAGATCCTAGTGGTGATGGGGCCATGAGTTTCAGACTCGAATCAGATATAGATGTTCTTGATCTTAATAGACGCGCTGATGATCCATACAATATTCCTGCAACCTGTATTCATATCGCTGAAACTCAAACAAATATTTGTAAAAAATATGCCATTCCCGGTCTACCTGAATTTGGTAATTCCTTCCTTGTCGGTGCAGAAGAAGCCTCAAGATCTTTTGTGGATCAATTGATCGCAACCAAAGTCAGAGACTGCATTGATCGCTCAAAACTTAATATGTTTGTTGCCACGACATGGGCCTATAACGTCATCACTGATGATGATCCAGCACAGACACTTGTAGGAAAAGCTCCAGCTATCTTGGCCGATCGTCCAGGGGCATGGCCCAAAGCTATTGAGATCGCAATGAGAATTAGAAATCTCGAAAAGGCCGTAAACAAACTTCCAAATGAACAATCGGTTTGTAATCAAAATAACGGCAGAACAAATTGTGGTCAAACAATTGCTGACTTCATCAGCAGCGGAAAAGATCTAGGTAATGAAAGATTAGTAAAAGCTTTTTATTCTGGTTATAGAAACATTGGAAATAACTCTGATAATGAAATGAAAGAAAGTTTCACTCTCACCGAAATTAAACCCAGAATCTTAGAAAACAATTCTAGTACCAATGCCAGTAACTTTCTCATCCCCACTCCCTATCCAAAACCCTATCTTGATTTGAAACTCATGATGGTTAATTATGCTGTTTTTTATGCTGCCATGATCCCAAGAACCTCAGCTGCTAATGGTCAGGACTTTGGAGACAGATCAGGAGGGTGTGACGTATCAAAGGTGGCCATTCCCGTTCCGGGTTATCCCTTGGGATATTATAAAAATCCTGATGTCCTTACCTATTATGCAGTTAAGGGACAAGCTGAATTCGTAGGGATGTTTAATCCTTTTGGTGGGGATCCAATTAAACTCACTGCTTATGCGGCCGCAAAACCTTTTGGTGGCAGAATTGGTCCCATGCTTTTTGTGCAAAGATCTAACAATGATGCCATTAAGGGAAGAAGTGACTCTAAACGCTCCATCCCTTATATCTCAGGACTTGATCTGGTTGGTGCTCCAGTTAAAAATCCCTTGCGGGGCCAGCCAACGATACTTGCAGATGGAGATTATACACCTGGCGCTCCTCTTCCCATTAACTTTAGCCCGGGAGATCCACCAGGCCCCTTTTGGCTAAAAGATCCAGACTCCTCTATCGGAGGAAAGATTGGCTCCGCAGAAGCCATTCAGTTTGGTATTCCTAATTTGGTTTATGATTACGAGAGTGGTTTCACTAATAGCGGATACACTTTTGGAAGCGATAAGATAAACATCCTTAAGGCAAGTATCGATCCTGGCACTGATAAAACTGTTGGGCTTTTCAGTAAAAAACAATTTTCTAATTTTAAGGGTTCAGCTTTTTCTCCAGGTGAAGTCGTCACTCCAAATGATATGGTGGCCGAAATCGCACGAGTCAGAGCAGCTACGACCTATGAATCTGCCAATTACCTCACTCCAAGCCCTGATCGATTTAATGCTCAAAATAATCTGGATTCCTTCGGACAATTTCCTGGCAACTCACCAACTCAAGTTTTAAATGGTACTGAAATTTACGAGGGCAATATATATGCTCCTCTTTTTAGTTCAGATCAAACTGATGTTCTTTATACCAGTGCCCAACAAGTTATTACGACCATTACTGATTTTATGCGTCTCCAACAACAAGGCATTTTTAAATATCGAGACTCTTTAAACATGGCCGCTCTGACAATCTTAAATCAAAAAAATTTCCTTTCTAATGATGCCCAAGGTTCGGCCCTAGGTTATGAAAAAGCTGCCAAAGGCGTATCTGATATTGATTTTTCCAATCCCACACCTGCCGCAGTTAAAGGCCAATCTCCAAAAAGTTGTGATAGTTTATCTGGTCAATTTTTATTTTTTTATTATGGAGCGCCAGATACGGTAGGAGATCTGAATTTACCTGCTGACTTTGACAATAGTGCCTGCCCTATTCCTCTGGGTCTTATGCTAGAGACATTTTTTTCAAGTACTGCCAGAGATCCCACATTTAGCACTCACTATAAAATGGAGCTTTCTTGGCGGGAGCCCCAAAATGGTATAAAAAGTTTTTCGGCCTATGCCCCAGGGCCCTTAACGGGGATTGATGTGAGTGGATCTTTTACGAATCCAGTTTCAGGAAGTCAAACGGCTCCAGAGCTAATGCGTCGTAACACTTACTCCACTAAGTTTATTACTTTACGCTCAGTGATGGAGGCGGATGGACAGTATGCACAAAATAAATCTAACTTTCCGCTTTATTCTGAAGGAAGCCTAAACTCCTCTGCAGGAGATGCTCTTCAAGAAATCTTTTCCAACCCAATTGATGCTAGTTTTAATGGGGAACTTTCCACAATAAAACATTAATAATTCATCTCTTGAAATTGACCTATCTGACACCATATAATGAGATGGTTAAAAATTAAACCGTCACTTATTTCAAAAGGATCTTTTATGGCCAAGAAAAAGACCAAAAAAGTTGTTAAAAAAGCCGTTCCTGTAAAGACTAAAAAAGTCGTAAAAAAAACTGCACCTAAAAAAGCGGCTGTTCAAAAAAAGAAGGCCCCTCTCAAGAAATCTGCACCTTCAAAAAAAGCTGCGATTAAAAAAGCTGCTCCAAAGAAAAAAACGGCCACTAAGAAAGCTACTGCCCCAGCAAAAAAGGCACCAGCAACTAAAAAAAGCTCTCCTGCTAAGAAGGCCCCTACTGCAAAAGTAGTACCTGTAAAAAAAGATAAAAAAGTTACGGTTAAAGAGGTTACCGTTAAAAACACTCCTGCTCACGCAGCAGCTTTTAACGATGATTATTCATCTGATACTTTGAACGACGATTTTGATGCTGAATTTGATTCAGATGAAGAAGAAGAGACCGATACCAAGCCTGCTGACGCCGCTGAAGAAGAAGAAGAAGGAACTTATGGTTACGGTTGGGGCTATGAAGAAGGCATAGATTCTCCGGATGAAGAAGACGATGAGGATGAATTGGACGAAGATGTTGAATATGTTAAAGGTCCAAAGAAAAAAGTCAGTGATGAAGAAGTTGATGACGAAGAAGACGCATAACAAAAGGCCCCTCACAAAGGGGCTTTTTTTTAAGAGGGAATGTTATGAAAAAGTTAGAATTATATTTTTTTCCTCAGTGCCCATACTGTCAGATTGTTCTATCGGCCCTTAAAGTAACGGGATTAGAATCGAAAGTAGAAATGAAAGACATTCACGATGAACCAAAACATAAGGCCCAACTCGTGAGCGACACAGGTCGCGGAACTGTTCCATGTCTTTATATTGATGGTAAACCGATGCATGAATCAAAAGACATCGCCAAATGGATTCATACATATGCTAAGAAGATACAAGACACTGATCAATTGAAATCGTAAAAGGACAATAAGTGGAAATTCGTGATCCAGTTCATGGCTCTATTCCTATCTTGGACGCTGAGATAGCAATCATTGAACATCCTTTTTTCCAACGTCTAAGAAACATCAAACAACTTGGTTTTTCCGAATACGTTTTTCCTGGTGCAACCCACACTCGTTATCTGCATTCAATAGGTGTGATGAACGTCTGTAACATGGTTTTTAATTATCTTTTTAAAGACCAAACCTCAGCTGACATAAAACGACTGAAAGAAACTTTACGTTTAGGCTGTCTTCTTCATGATATTGGCCACGCCCCTTTAAGTCATTCAACCGAGACCGTGATGCCAATGGTGTCAGAACTTAAACTTCCGAAACGATTTTTAGATTTAAAAACTGATCGTCAAGCCTCGCATGAGGACTATACCATCAAGTCTATCACTGACAGTTCATTTACCGAATCATTTAAAGATGCACGTAAAGAATTTGGCATTGACCCAAATGCTATTGCAGAATTAGTCATCGGTGAAACAAGCAATCCGGACTATTTTACCGTTAAAGGAATCAACTACTTTCCCCTTCTTCATCAACTTGTCTCATCAGAGATGGATTGTGACCGTATGGACTACCTCTTGCGTGACAGTTATTTCTGCGGAGTGAGTTATGGAAAATTTGATCTCGATTGGATTATCGACAATCTTAAAATATGTATTGAAGATTCAAGTGCATATTTAGGAATTTCAGAGAGAGCAATCTCAACTTTTGATGATTTCCTTCTCTCTCGTTTTCATATGTTCATGATGGTTTATTTCCATTATCGAGCAGTATGTTTAGAACAAATGCTTTTTAGATATTTTGACACTAGTCATGGGGAGTATCGTATTCCGGCCGACATTGAGGCTTACCTTGACCATGATGATCCTTATCTTTACAAGGCCCTAAAAAGCTCAAAAAATATCTGGGCCAAACGTGTGGTGATGAATAATATTCCTAAAAAAATAATGGAAACATTTGGCACCGTTCATTTAGCACAAATGCAGGAATTAGAATCTTATTTCAAAAAAGAAAATATTGATTATATAAAGTGCTCATCTACAGGAAGATTATCTAAGTATTACAGTGCCAACTCTCCTCAGCAGAAGTATCCGATGAAAGTTTTACGAGAGTCGGCCCTCTCAAAAGACTTCAGCACCGTGAAGAATATTCAAGAAGCCACTGATCTGTTTCAAAAATATAGTGAATCTCACGCGGTTAATCGCATTCATTGTGATTTTGATGACCTCTCACCGGCCGCCAAGAAAAAAGTTCAACAGATTATCCAGGCATAACATGTATAAGTTTTTTCTCTATCTTATGCTAACGATTCTCTATCTGGGCCTGGCCAAAGCCTTGTCCCCTTCAGAAATTGGAGTCCATTATCTCCAGAATGAAAAAGTATTTTCTAAACTCATTAAAGGTGAAAAATCTACCGTCATTCTAGTGGACACACATGCCACGGGTTTCCTTATCAAAACTTATTACCAAAAGTATCGGGTCATTTCGGGTTATGATACCGTTGAAGATCTTATTGTGAGAACAAGTAAAGAATTCGCCAGAAAAAATCTTGATAACATCGGCCTATCTCTATATAGAAAAACTGAATCCAAAGAAGAATTTCTGCCCCTTCCTCCTGGAAGTTTTTATATTGGTAACCGTGAGTTTGGAAGCTGGTACACCAATAAAAAAGGTCGCACTGTTTGGAGATTCCATCGTGCTTTTAAAAACTTTCCTAAATATCTAGGTTGGGGAAATTTCCGTCCTGATGAAAACTTTTTCCAAGAGATGCGCTCGAGCATGGCCCTAAATAAACCTTTTTATGGGACCAACAACGAATTTGGTCCACTTGGAACCGTAACTCAAAAAAACTTTCCTCATTTTTTTAAAGATGAAAGAATGAAAAAAGTCGATATGAAGGCCCTACTGTTAGAATACTTCAAAGAGAATTTTTAAGGATAATATATGGCCGAAATTTTTGATCGACTCGTCATTAGACTTTTACTTGCTGTTTTTGTCTGCCTCATGATCTATGTCTACCGTTACGCCCATGTGATTTTTTATCCAAGTGTAAAAAGGCAGGTTTTAAAAAAGATCAATCCGGCCGAAAACTCAGCCGATGCGTTACACTTTTTTTCAAGAATCGTGGGTATTTCACTGATTTTTTCTTCCATAACATTTAACGAAGCTTCCGGAGTTTTTTTAAGTCTCTTTCATTTTGCCGTTTGGGGTACCATCGCCATCATCCTGTATCTGCTCTCCCTCTATATTATTGAATCAATCGTCTTTTATAATTTTGATTACACCGACGAAATCCTTAAACGTAAGAATATGAGTTATGCGTTCATTAGTTTTTGCCATTCCATTGTGATCGCTTATCTAACCCGAACAGTGATGATTGAAGCCGAAAATTCTCTAGTCATTCTTTTAGTGCTTTGGCTTTACATGCTTGTTATCGTCGG
>CAMCZE010000075.1 GCA_945885655.1 Bacteriovorax stolpii
AGGACTTCGGCCCTTTCAGGACTTCCTCCTGCCATGCGAGGACGGATGGCATCGTACTGAGCAAAAAAAACATCACAAGTCCCAAAATCGATATCTGGATCTTTTTTGCACAACCAATCAAAAAGAATTTTGACTTTGTTGATCTGAGAAACCAAAACGATGTTTTCTTTTTGCTGACTGATGAGGCTTCCCCAAGCTTGTGCAGTATAAAGAACTGCCGAAACATCATCTTTGTCTAATTTATCATCCATTTTCTTTTTAAGTTCTGTTTCATCCAACGATAAAAGATCCTGACGGGTAAGATTTTTTTTATTTAAATAATCCAGCCCATAATCAAAAGCTCTCGTATAAAAAAAGATGGCCTGCTTTTTTGCAGGTGAGACCTCTTTATCCAATAAGGCATCTTCCAAGGCCATGGTCTCATGTACCCCGAAGGCATATCCCGCATAACCCTTAACCAAAACACTTAAAAGCACTGTATTGTCTGGATCTTGCAGAGAAAGGATTTCCAAGAACTTTAAATTTCCAGGGGCGGAATCTTTAAAAAATTCCCAATTACTTTCTCTGACCAGTTTGTTACTTGAGTCCCGAAACATGGGAGATGAAGACCTTACGGCCATCTTTTGAAGAGTGCCGCACGAAGAAAAGGCTAACAAAAGAGGGAATATCCATAAACGCATATGACCTAACCTATTATTATTACATTTCCTTAATCATAACGAGCTGTACATGATCTTAACAGTTTTTTATGGGACCGGAATTTTTTCCCAGGGAGTCAAAAACCATAGGGCCAGTGCTATAATTTAAAAAAAGTTGGAAATGACGGGAAAAATTAAAGAATTTCAGATAATTTCCGACAAGTATTTTAGTTTTTAGCAGGAGAATAACCATTGTCCAGTGATCAACGAATAACCACTTAATCCCCCCTTTCATTTGACGGCCAGGGGATAAAGCATAGAATGAACGCTTTAAACCCTTGAGGATGTTATGAAAACAAAAACAAACGTATCTGCTAAATTTGTAAATTTTGAAAAAACTTTAAAAGCAGACCCTGCAAAACCTAAAAGTCTTCGCCCAATGCGCTCAATGGTTGCGGTAAGAAGTCTTAAGCCTAAAACAGGTGTTCTTGCATTCGAATTAAAAGCTGAAACAATTTCGGTGGAAACTCTTTAATTAGAAGTTTTTATCAATATCTGCTTTAAGCTTTTTTTGAATCTCACTTAATTGATCCATTTGTCTTGCATGAATGAGTGCAAGGTATTTTTTCTTTAATTCCAAGATCACTTCTGTCGCTTCCAAATAATTATTCTTAAGATCACGAAAACAAAGTTGTTTTTGATCCTTAGGAATAATGCGGCCAGCGCCATCAGCAGCTTCCCCTGCACAAAGCAGTTTTTCTTCCTCTACACTGTTCTCTATGTTCTTCACCGATTGATTAAAATTATCTTCGTATTCAGGATTATTAGTCTGAGGAGTGGCCTTTAATTTTTCCAACTGCTCAGGGATCTTACTTTTATAACCCTTATCTGCTCCCAAGGAAAAAAAATCGGCCTTCACATCTACTGAAGATAAAAGAATTAAAATTGAAAATAGGTAGACCATAAAACCTCGTTATTAAAAAACTTTGCCGTCTCTTGCACAAAACGACTCAAAGGAAAACCTACCACATTGGAATAACTTCCTTCGACTTTAGAAATAAAAGTTAAAGATGGGCCTTGAATGCCATAGGCTCCGGCCTTATCTAAAGAGTCACATTTATCAAGATAAAGTTTCAAAAGTTCATCACTAATCTTATCAAAAGTAACTAATGACTCATCAACAAAAGAAAAAGTTGTTTTTATATCATCTTTGAGCACAATGACAGCAACAGCTGTGTAGACCGAATGAGTTTTACCCGCAAGTTCTTTTAAAAACATTTGGGCCTCGGCACGATCTCGAGGCTTACCAAAGATTTTATCATTTAGACTTACGATGGTGTCGGCAGAAATAATAAAATAATCTTGTAGGGAACCTTGTTCTTTAAGTTCTGTGGCCACCGCTTCACCCTTAAGAAAGGCTATTTCCATACAAAAATCTTTTGGGTTTTGAGCATTAGATTCTTCAACAACATTTTTAGTCATAATCTCAAAGGGAATTTTTAAATGACCAAGAAGTTCTTTTCTACGAGGTGAAGTGCTAGCAAGGATAAGTTTATACTTAGAGTTTTCCATGATTTAAAATCCAAACATAATACTGAAGGTCGCTCATTTCGCGGACTTCCATTTTTCTATCAGTATAACGTTGCTTAAGACCTTTTAGATAGTAGTTTAGTGACTCTTGGTAATGATCTGCAGTGGCCTCGCGCACTACTTTTTCTCCATTGGCCTCCAATTTCTGAAGAAGGTTATCAATGGAACGAAGATTCGTGGTTTCTACCCTGCGAGTATACTCTACTAAATAATTAAATCTTTTCCCAATCTCATCTCCCCATAAAGTATAACCAAACTGTACGGCCATTTTTTTAGAATCATCAATGGCGTTCAAAATAGGAAGTGTTAGTTTTTCAAACCATACTTCACGGGCAAGCTCCAAGGTCTTAATTCTTTTTGTGATCAACTCTGTCACTTGCAAAATACCCAAAGGATTATTCATCAGTGCATGAGACCGTCCATCAGGGTCAACCTCATGCCAAGCAATCTCTGATAAAGGGAAGTTCTCAATGAGATTATAACCTCTAAGATAAAGTGAGAATTCCTCTCCAGAAACCGAGACCCTTTTTTTAAAATATGATTTCCCACCTGGAGTAAATACTAAGTCAAAACTCACCTCAGATGAAACGATCGTTGCATTGGGAGCGACCATCATCACCTTAGTCTTAAGTTTAGACGGTCCAGAAAGTGCTCGCATCTCATTGATTTTATCAAACTGCTTCTGGATGGCATTATCATCCAAGGTTAAAAGCTCTGAAAGTTGTTCGATATCTTTTTGTTTTTTAAAAATATGACGTTCAAAATATTCCTGGTTCGCTTCTCGAATCATAAGTGGCAAACTCACAGCATCGGTTTCAGGAGATTCATTTATGGGCAGTTTAGACACCTGTCTGGGATGCCAGAAAACATGCCCCTGATTGAGACGGATCTGAAAAAAAACTTCGCTTTGGCCAAAGTTAATTTCCAACAAGGAAATAGAACTGTTTGAACTTAATCTTAAAAGGGTGCCGTCCATCAAATAGAGCCAGGCGGTAGAATCTTTATTTGTTCTAAGCTCATCACCTTCTGTCACACGAGATAAATGACCACCTTTGGCCGATTGGGTTCCTCTATATATTTGACACACTCCGTGACACTGGATGAGTTTGCCCACTAATTCTGCATGACGCTCATCACGTAAACGCATTTTCCAATCCGGTATCTGATCTTTTACTGAGCGCTCTATCATCCATTTATTAATATCTAACCACTCCTCTGGGTCCTGATCTTCCCATGGAATAAGGGAAAATTTCTGGCCCTTTAGGGGTTCTTTATCTTGTTCAACTTCTTTAACTTTCACATTCCAGTCCAGAGACTTACTTTGAAAAAGGTCTTGGGGTGTGAAGTTTTTATCGTTTTTAATTTCTGGCAGAATTTCAGTTTCAAGGCCCATAAATTCAAAATCATGCTCAAGCTGGGCCGAAACCCCAAAGGGCATTATAGTTAGACACAATGCAAAGACCGACAAAAACAGTTTATTCATCATTGATTTCCTATGATTTCTCTTCGGAACATCAAGTTGAAAATTTACGATTATCCTTACTTTTGCTAGAGTAAGGTCTCATTCTACCTAACACCCTTTTGGAGTTACCCCATGGAAGTACGCGAGAACGAAAGTTTCTCTTTTGTCGAAGCAGAAAAGTCAGTTTTAAAGTTCTGGCAAGAGCGGCAGATTTTTAAAAAATCTTTGGAAAAAACCAAACAGGGCAAAAACTATATTTTTTATGATGGCCCTCCTTTTGCTACAGGTCTTCCTCATCATGGACACCTCGTCGCCTCAACTCTTAAAGACATTATTCCTCGTTATTTTACGATGAAGGGTTTTTATGTTGATCGTCGTTTTGGCTGGGACTGCCATGGTCTTCCCATCGAACAAGAAATTGATAAAAAGTTTAATTCTTCGGCCAGTGATTTTGTGGCCCAATATGGAGTAAAAAAATATAACGATGAATGCCGAGGTATCGTAGACCGTTATGTGAACGAATGGGAAAAAACTATTGGCCGCCTTGGCCGTTGGGTAGATTTTGAAAATGATTATAAAACCATGGATGTCTCATTCATGGAATCCACTTGGTGGGTTTTTAAAACCATCTGGGATAAAGGACTTATCTATCAAGGAAATAAAATCGTACCCTATTCTCCAGCTCTTCAAACCGCACTTTCTAATTTTGAGGCAGGACAAAACTACCAAGACATTCAAGACCCAGCTATAACAATCCTTTTCAGAACCAAAGACGATGCAAATACCTATTTAGCAGCTTGGACTACGACTCCTTGGACTCTTCCTTCTAACCTCTCACTCTGCGTTCACCCAGAAATTGAATACGTTAAGGTTAAAGATCTAGATAAAAACATCTTCATCATTATGGCAAAGGGACGACTTGAGGCTTACAAAAAAAACTTTAACTACGAAGAAATAGAGATGTTCTCAGGTGCCTCCATGAAAGGCATGGCCTACGAGCCGCTCTTCCCTTATTTTTCTGACCTTCAGAAAAAAGGCTATTTTGTTGTTCTCAACGATGAATACGTTACAACCAGTGACGGTACGGGAATTGTTCATCAGGCCCCAGGATTTGGTGAAGACGATAACCGTGTGATGAAAGCAGCAGGACTCACTGAAGTAGTGGTTCCACTTGATATGTCGGCCCAATTCACAGCAGAAATCAAAGATTTTGCTGGCATGAAAATTAAGGATGCTGACAAGGAGATCATAAAAAATCTCAAAGAAAGAGGACAACTTTTCCTTCAATCAACTTTAGTCCACAGTTATCCCATGTGTTACCGCACGGACACACCACTCATCTATCGGGCCATGCCGCAGTGGTATCTAGCAGTAGAAAAGATTAAAGACCGAATGGTCAAGGCCAATGAGCAGATCACTTGGGTTCCTGAAAATATCAAAGAAGGTCGTTTTGGAAAGTGGCTCGAAAATGCCCGAGACTGGGCCATTTCTCGCACGCGTGTTTGGGGAACCCCACTTCCCATTTGGATTAACGATGTCACAGGTGCCACGATCTGTATGGGATCTATTGCTGATCTTGAAAAATACACAGGTACAAAAGTAAACGATCTTCACCGAGAATTTGTTGATCAATTAGATTTTAAAGTTCCTGGCCAAGAAGGAACTTATAAACGCATTCCTGAAGTATTAGATTGTTGGTTTGAATCAGGCTCAATGCCCTATGCTCAACTGCACTACCCCTTTGAAAATAAGGAAGTTTTTAAAGATGGTTTCCCTGCAGAATTTATTGCTGAAGGTTTAGATCAAACTCGTGGTTGGTTCTATACTCTGACAGTTCTTTCTACTGCTCTTTTTGATAAACCAGCTTTTAAAAACGTAATCGTTAACGGTCTCGTTCTTGCAAAAGATGGAAAAAAGATGAGTAAACGTTTAAAAAACTATACCCCATCAGAAGAGATCATGGACAATTATGGGGCCGATGCCTTAAGACTTTTCTTAATTAACTCAGGTCTGGTTCGTGCGGAAGAACTTCGTTTCACTGATGAAGGAGTCAAGGACATGGTTCGCCGTGCACTACTTCCTTGGTATAACTCCTTTAAGTTTTTTTCAACTTACGCCAAAGTCGATGAATGGAAAATTGATAATAAGCTCGCACATGAAATCTCAGTTGCTCCAGATGGATCTTTTGCTTTCAAAGGATCTTCCTCTGATAATATTCTTGATCGCTGGGTGCTTTCCAAACTACAAACCCTGGTTAAAAACGTTAACCATGAAATGCAGAATTACCGTCTCTATAATGTCGTTCCCGAGCTTTTTAACTTCATCGAGGATTTAACAAATTGGTACATCCGTCTTAACCGTCGCCGCTTCTGGGAAGAAGGTATGTCGGAAGATAAGATCGCTGCCTATTCAACTCTATATATCACATTAGAGAGCCTCTCTCGCCTTATGGCGCCTTTTGCTCCATTCTTAGCTGATCACATTTACCAAGAGCTAAAAGTTTTTGGTGGAAATATGGAAGAATCAGTTCATTTAACAACTTTCCCTGAAGCTCAAGAGAGTATGATAAACAACACCCTTGAGACTGCTGTAGGAAGAATGCAACAAGTGATTCTTTTAGGTCGTCAGAAACGAGTAATCGAAGGTGTAAAAGTTAAAACTCCACTTAAAAACCTTAAAGTGATTCATCAGGATCAGGATCTTTTAAATGAGATGAAAAATCTTGAAGAGTACATCAAGATTGAACTCAACATCAAAAACATAGAATACCTTACTAATGAGGCGGACTTTGTGGTTCTTTCGGCCAAACCAAACTCTCCGGTCCTTGGTAAAAAACTTGGAAAAGACTTTGCGAGTTTCCGTCCTCTTTTTGAGGGGCTGAGTTCACTTCAAGTTCAAAAGATTGAAGAAGGTCAAACCATCACCTTAAAAGATATCGTTTTTGATTCTACAGAGATCTTGGTTTTCCGTGCAGCTAAACCAGGAACTCAGGCCATGACCAACCGTTTTATCACAATTGATCTTGACTGCACTCTTGATCAAGATCTTATTGATGAAGGTCTTGCTCGAGAGATGGTCAACCGCATTCAGAAAACTCGTAAAGACTCAAACCTCAATGTCGCTGATAGGATTGAGGTCACGATTCACACCACTGACGAGTTAGCGAAAGTTTTTGAAAAATTCCAAAGCTACATTAGCACTGAGACCCTAATGGTTAAAGGCAACAGTTCACCTACAACCATTCCAGGTTCAGTTCTTCATGATATTGACGAAAACAAGTTTGAAATGCTTGTGAAGAAATTTTAGAGGCCATGCCCATATAAGATATAAGTTTATTGGAAGCGAGCTCAAAGCGAAATGCTTTGGGCCCAATTCCTGTTCTTAAACTATCCAAGGTAATACTTAAAAAAAATAGGTTTTAGACTCGTCATCTCTTATATAACAAAATCGGACCTCTCCACATGCTGAAAAAAATCCATTCCCTCACCGGGCACCACTAATATATGTAAGAGTTTAGAAAGGCCTAACTTTGATCAAAGGTTTTAAGATTTTTCTGGATGTATTTCATTCAATTTTCCACTTACTATCCTTGAGAATGTTCGCGAAATGATTATTCACAGGAAGAGATTCGAAACCATTAATCACAAATTCAAAACTCAGCTAGGCGACGAAGCTGTCATTCTTTTGGACATTCATACATTAATTAAATACTAGTCTCTATGCTTGACGAATTAACCCCTTGAATTTCTGATCTTTATGGAAGCAAGACTGGCACCCATATTGCTCCATAGATGCTTATGCAAACACTTATATTTCTTGCAGTTTTAAACTACTCATTAGCTTTTGCAGGGACTCTTATATTAGAGCGTCCCGTTGATCTAGGACCTTATTTTTTAGTCGGATCTTGTGATCAGGCCCTGGCCGAAATAAAGAAGATTTCCCCTAATTCGCATCCTGCATGTGTATGCCATAAAAATGTTTGTAAAACAGAACTAACCTCTCATCTCTCGACTGAAATTCAAAAGATGTTAAAGATTGTTCCTGATTTAACAACTGATGTTGGTCCTAACTGCTTCGGTTCAGTTTTGTATGCTGAGGGTTTGAATCCTAATTTAGAAAATTCTATCAATGAAAATATTGAATTATTTATCTATTCTCCTTTTTGCGAAGAGGTTAAGGGTAGGCCAGCTCAAGGAGATATCATTCACATCCTCTATTCACATAACAATTGGGCAAAGATTAATGGTGAAGCCATTAATGGTCCTGATTTCTTAGGGGATAATCATACATACCTAGCGCTTACTGAGAATTTAGCCTTCAATAAAAGCTCACCTGATCCTGCTGACCCATATGAAATCATTAATGTTAACAATTACCTTGATCGGGAGAAAATTCCAGAAGTTTGCCGCTTCACAGGAGTAGAACACGCACTATCAAAAAAATGTGCGGATATAGCTGTTGCTTATAGATGCAAAAATCTTAAAGCAGTTCAAATCATCGATAATAATTCAGCACCAAGTGATAAAAGTTCTTACAAAGATGCAATGATTTCACTCGCTAGACAAAAATTAAATATCCCAAAGTTTAGAGATCTTCCACAAAATCTCCAAGAGGCTTTACTCGAAAACCGCAAGAGAGAGGGATATTTTAATCACAATGGGAAAATTGAACAAATGATTGATATGTTCAACGATTATACTGCAAGAATATATATATATTAGCGGCCCCAGATATGACCGTTACTCCAATGAAAAAGGATTATGAGATAATTTAGCAAGCTCGCAAATTAGGTTTATATCCTAAGGCATCCTTAGAAGATCGTATAAAATGGGCGAATATCTACTTTCAAACGGTAATTGATAGCTAGATTATTTTTAATGCGTGGGATGTACCAATAACGAGAAGAAGGGCTCACCTCACTAACCTTCAAACAAACTTTGCTCACAAATGCGAAAGCTATGTGAGCAAAGAACATCCTTGGACTTCCTACTTCATCTTCTTTCGATAGTGTCCTCTAATAGCTCCGATTTGATTTTCACTCATATCAGACAAATAGGTTTTGAGAATAAAAAAGCGGTAGAGGATTTCTGCAGAAATTAATCGGGCCTTCGGTGTGTTGATATAAAGCAGCAAGAGCGCTAGGCCAAACTCGGTTATGTCGTATTTCGGACTTTGCCGCTCTTTTCCTTTTGCGCCACCTAAGTATTTGTTTTCTATGATGTTTTTATTCAGCCCAAATTTGGGCTGAATGGAAAGTTCGTCTATACATTTCTTAATAGCTCGCAAAACATGCTTATGTTCCATATCAAATTTTTCAGCAATTCTTAGTGAATCTGTCACTGGCCCAAATGGAGTATCCCTTACCCAGACATCACCCATGACATGACTGTTAATGAGATCTTTCAAGCGAGGTGGCCGCTTCTCAAAAGGAACATCAATTCTAAAATCATCAGTCATATTTTTCTCCTATGTTAGTAACAGAAGAAAATAATCTTTATGCAATGACTCTTCCAGATAAGACTTCAAGACACTCGAAAGAATTTCAGTAATGAACCACTAGGATAAATCTCAAACAGCAAAATTTAATACGAAGACTTTCGAGTCACCTGGGTTTAAAAAACTCAGGTGACCCCCTTGGTTTTATGAAGATATGAAGATTTAAAGATCCGTAGGCCAATCTTCAAGTTTCGCCTTCTTATCTTCAGCATAAAAATACTCTTTAGATTCACAAACAGGACATTTATATTTGACGTTGTTGAAGTCAGCTTTCGTTTGATAAATGGATCGAGAGTATTCGATATTGATCTGCTGTTTTCTCACGAATTCGAGAGCATTCTCTTTAATAGAAAAAATGACTGCTGATGACGCCCAAGAGGCCATCCCTCCACCCCAAATGGCAATTCCAATCTCAGGATATCCATCTTCGTTTAAATCTTCAACAAATTGATCCTTAATCACTGGGATGAAGTTGGCCTGATACCAAAGTTCTTTATATTCATTGACGAAAGTTTTATCCCAGAGGATCTTGCCCTTGTTACGTATGAATACACGGATTTTGCTATGAGCATCCTCACTGCGAGAATGGTAGGAAATAATAACTTCATTGCCATTGGGAAGTTTCAAAAAGGTCTTGTCATGCAGGGCCTCAACATAAGGATCAGGGTCTGCGCAGAGCACGTTCTGAGAGAGAAGCATTATAGAGATTAAGAACTTTATGAGCATAGGTCTCTCCACCGTTGTGCCAATCGTAGTAACCTCTTAACATATTGAAGAGATTCTAAGCTGCACCTGTTCTGGGATTTGTATATTTATAACTGAGCCAACGAATTCCGACAGCAATATTAATGACGGGTTCTGTAAGATCTTTCATTTCTAAATCAATGAATCTATCTCGAAGCGCGTATCGGGATCTTCCAGATTTACCGTTCAAGCCTTCTCTTGTCTGGTTTGTAATCTGCATGAGACCGGTCGCTGAACTTTTAGGGTCTTTTGTTTTCACTCCAGGTCTAAATCTAGACTCAATGGCAATAATGACTTTTATTAAGAAAGGATCAAGATCTTTGGGGAATTTCAAACCTTCGTCTTTCCAAAAATCCAACCAAAACTGAATGACAGAATCAAGTTCAGGGTACTCTGAATAACCCTTAACCTTGCCGAGGCCCGGAAATTCCTGATCCCCATGCCAAAAAAGATAAAGGATATTTTCTGGAAGTAGAACTACTTTTTTACCGCGATTCTTACGGACATGTGCTTTTACATAATATCTTAGTCCAGCTTTGGAAATGCGTGCCTGTCGTCTTACAACGTGTGAACCAGGAGGGGCCATTTTGAGAAGTGGTGGGCGCCTGATTAAGCTCATTTTAGGCCACTGTTACTTTAAGTTTAGGATTCAACTGCTCCAAAAGACTAAGTAATCGATCGGCCGTAAAAAGATCGATTTTATACTTAACGATCTCTGATATTCGAGCAGGATCAACGCCTAATTCCTGGGCCAGCTCTAGCTGACTTATTTCGTGAGTTCGAAGATAGATCACAAACTCCTTACAAAGAGCGTATTTTAACTGATCGGCCACGGAAGCTGATGAGCTAAGAACTGGAGTTGGATCTACTTTTTTTAATTTTTTTCTAACTCTTTCGAGCTCTTTAGAATTTGGGAAGTTCATGTTTTCCTCCTCTTCCTATCTTGGAGGGTGGTGATTATTCCTATATAAAGTTGCTTATCTTCCAGTAACCAAACTAAACGATATTTTTTTTGATACAACTCAACCATGGAAACGTAATACTCAAAAGGTTCTTTTCTATCGTCTGGAAGCTGTTCTGCTCCATCTAATTCCCGAACGAGGTCAAGAATGAGATCATCTGTGATTTCTTTGTGCTTACTTAAGTGAGGATCAATAACAATCTATGAGATAGATCTACCATTAATTATTATTGACCTGATTTTTAGCTCTCGTCGATTCATAATAGGCATCTTCTCTTATGTTGCAGAATTCTGCAATATAAGATCTCAAAGAGTGGCGCTATTTTGGCGCTAATTTACCCGAAAATAGACAAAAAAAGATGAAAATGGACAACAAAGACGCAGACCCATTATTGATTTAACTTTTAGAAATTACTAAATAAAATACTGAAACTATTCAAACTTGAAACTGGCCATCATCGGATCCCTCACCGGGCACCATTAAAATATGTAAGAGTTTAGAAAGCCAGAGCCTCGTGCCTCTGGCTTTTTTTGTCCAAAATTTCGATTCGTTACCCCGAGAGTTACCCCGCGATTTAGAAGAGCCATTTCATTAGTCATAATTGATCTTGATTGCACTCTTGATCAGGATCTTATTGATGAAGGTCTTGCTCGAGAGATGGTCAACCGCATTCAGAAAACTCGTAAAGACTCAAACCTCAATGTCGCTGATAGGATTGAGGTCACG
>CAMCZE010000076.1 GCA_945885655.1 Bacteriovorax stolpii
ATCAATGGCCCCACTTGGCATCATCGTTTCCATGTCCCAATGCAGAAGCCCCTGGATACTTTTAAGGTAAGAATATTCTTGGAGATAACTTTTAATTTTGTCGGCATTCATGCATCCAATCCTTTGAATGCTTTAAATCATAACTTAAGAAAGAGCGGTTTTATAGTCTTCTTCTGAAAATCCAAAAGATAAAACTCTCCCATCTCTCTCAAGAATGGGTCGCTTGATCATTGAAGTGTTTTTACGAATAAATTCTTTTTGCTCTTTTTCCCCCAAGGCCTCAAACTCTGACTTAAACTTTTTATAAGTCACACCCTTCACATTTAAAGGCAGGCCACCAAAGGCTTCGCTCCATCTCTTAATGTCTTCAAGGGTAGGCATCGTTTTTTTAAAATCCACAAACTCCACATCCACTTTCCGTTTCTCTAAAAAAACTCTCGCCTTTTTAACAGTGTCGCAATTGGGGATGCCAAAAATTTTATACATAAACGATCCTAATGTTTAATCTTAGCGAGAAGTTTATTTAAAGAGTTAGCGAAATACTCCACATCTTTTGGCCCAAAAGGGGCAGGCCCCCCGGTAATGACTCCACTGTCACGGATCTCTTTCATGAAATCTCTGATGGATAATCTTTCACGTACATTTTCTTCCGTGTAAAGCTCCCCTCTGTGATCAATGGCCGTGGCCCCTTTCTCGACAATAAAAGCGGCCAGTGGAATATCACTTGTGATCACAATGTCTTCTGTTTTTACGTTCTCAACGATGTACCCATCGGCCACATCGGCACCCTTATCCACTTGAATCGAGCGCACCAAACTGCCTGGAGGCACGGACATATAAGAATTGGCGACTAAAAAAACGGGGAGCTGCAATCGATGGGAGGCACGGTAAACAATTTCTTTAATTGATTTTGGACAAGCATCTGAATCTATCCAGATCGTTAGCTTTATCATTTACAAAAAGGCCGCCACAGTCCTAAGAATAGTATCAAGCTCAACCGGCTTACTTAAAAACGCCGATATATTATAATTTTTCATTTTTTCTTTTGCACTAGATTCCGCAGACATCACAATTGTTGGTATTTTTGACCACTTTTCGTTTTTAAGCTGCTCTGAACGAAAAGTGTATCCATCCATAACTGGCATCATAAGATCGATGAGGATTAAATCTGGTATTTGAGTCTGAAGATACTTTAACCCTTCTAGGCCATTCACCGCGGAATCAACTAAATAGGCCTCACTTTCTAAAAGCTCGACTAGAAGTTCTCGAATGGATGTATCATCTTCGACCACAAGTATTCTCTTGGTCATCTATAATGGTTAACTCCTATTCTTATAAATGTCAATGTAACTCTGGAAAATTACGTCACTGTTTGAGTATTGTAGAAGCTAAAAATTCATAAAACATTAAAACAATTCTTGATTTTTTCTCATGGTTACAATCGATGAAACCATACTGCACCACGTATCAAAGCAAAGGATAGAACTCAATCTTTTCTCAATTGGGATGTACTGGGATGTTTTATAGTTGGCAAGATCCTGAGACTACGACTTGCTCCCGATCTAATTCTGCCGTTATTTTTTGTGCACTCTGAGCAACAGTGGTTAAAGTCATATCTTTGGCCTTAAAAACTAAAGGGCTAGATCCTTCTTCCACATCCATATGAAAAGCATTTTCCACTTTTGATTGATTCAAAAAATATGTTCCGTTCTGGCAGCTTAATTGAATAACAATTTTTTTAGGAAAGGTGCAGGTCATTTTCTGGGGGCCATCGGAAATTCCGTAAACCTTACAGGCAGATCCCTGAGCATAAGAGTGAAGTGCATAAAACGATAAAAAAAGAAGAAATGTTTTCATAATTCCCCAAAGGTTAACCTAAGAGATCACCTTGGAGACGATAACATGTCTTTTTTTCATAGTCCCACTCTATTTGTCTTCGATAAAGGCATAATTCGGCCCATATTATATATGGTGGGCCCATGAAATCTCTATTACAGTTACTTGCACTTTTTTTTATCATCCTGGAAGCAAATGCAACACCTTCAGTAATTCCTAAACCAGCACCACTTCCCACATTTTATGCCTCCCTAGTACCCTATATTCAACCGGGCCCTGATCAAGGTGAAACAAATACTTGCTGGTTTGTGGCCTCAACAGGTGCCATGGAACTTCTACTAAATAAAAAAGATAATATCCGTCGTCCTAAAATCGGTGGAAAAAATGACTTGGCCGAATCCTTTATCATGCATCAAAAAGATTTTTACGATGAGAATATCGAACACTTCATCCAAGAAGTTGTGCTCCGTTTTAATCATGGTGAGGCAGTGCATATCTCAAAATGGCCTTTTAATGCTTTTTTAAATGAAGGTTACACCGACTACTCCGTTTGGAATGTTCATCCAGATTTTTTTAATCTTCCACGTATCAAGGTGCCTCAGATTAAAACAAAACTTCTTTTTTCGAAGGGAAGAAAGTGGGCCACTGAAGTGTTAGAAGAGAGCGACATCATCGCTATGAAACGCGCCCTTATTGAAACCAAGTCCCCTCTCATTGTGAATTACAACGATGATGGTTATTGGCATGTGGTTTTGATCGTGGGCTACGATGACCGTAAAGAAGGCGTTTGTTACGAACTTGAAAAAGAACAATGTAATGAAAAAGGAAGCTTTTACGTAAGAGACTCTGATGGAAAAAAATTCGAACGCCGCGCCTATAACTGGTTTTTACACAAAGGTAATGCGGCCGCGACGGTCGAACTTAAATAATGTTAGTTCTTAATAATTAAACTCAAAAATTCAGACCGAAGTTTAGAATCCTCCCTAAACTTTCCATCTAGGGCCGAGGTTATCATGCTCGCCCGCGCCTTCTTAGCACTTCGACAAGTCAAACAACCATGACTGCCTTCAATCACCACCATCACTCCTGCAGGTTTCAATTCTTGTTTAATCGATTGCATGATGTTGTGACACATACGTTCCTGAAGTTGGGGACGTTGAGCATGGCAATCCACAATATGAGCAAGTTTTGAGAGGCCAACAACTTTAGAATCTTTTCCATTGGAAGTATCAGGTAAATATCCTACGTGGGCCTTACCAATGAACGGAAAAAAATGGTGACTACAAAGTGAAGTATAGTCGATATCTTTTAAGATAATAACGTCGTTATAGTTTTCAGCAGGAAACGTGGAAGAAAAAATCTCTTTTTGATCAGTACCAAGCCCTGAACAAATCTCAATAAGGGCCCGGGCCATACGATTTGGAGTGCCTAAAAGATTTTTATCATTTAAGTCCAAGTTTGGAAAAGCTAACTTCAAACCTTCTAACACTAACTCATACCCCTGGGACATTTTAACCCGAGCTTTGTTTAATTCTAAAGCTCGTTTACGAATTTTCCCCAACTCTAGGTCCAAAAACTTTTCTGGATTTTTTGCCTTGGCCAAATTGCGGGCAAGATCCTTATTAAATGTGTGCTCAAAAGACATAATTACCTCAAATTAAAATAGGTCTTTACCATAACTTAAAAATCGCGATTTGAATAGAACTCAAATAGATGGTTCCTTCTCTTATTAGAGATGTTGCTAGAAACAAAAGATGAATCTTCATCATAAAAAAAGGGCAAAAAGAAATAATTTTAATTATTTCTTTTTGTATAATCTTTGTCTCAAATTTTTTGTTTTACGTTAACAGAATTTGTTTGATGAGATACGAATAAGAAGAGTAAGCGATGGCATTCTTGATACTACAGCTTGAGTTGTTCCAGCTTTCTTAGCAAGTTCCCGCTGGCCAAGACCACTTTTCTCTCTGGCCATTCTAAATTAAAGCTTTGCTCGACACCCAAGAGATGCAAGGATTCTAAGCATTAGATCTGTAGAAATATCAGAAGCGTTATGATTCATTAACGCTCTCACTCGAGTACGAGAGGTATGGGCCAGCTTTGCCACTTGAGCATGAGTCAGGCCCTTTGTTTTTACTACAGAAATAATTTTATTGTTCAAATCGCTTCTTAATTCGATTTCAACTCCATCTGCAGGGGAAAGTCCAAGTGCTTCTGCTAGTTCGGATGCAGTTCTTGTAATCACTGTTTTATTCTTTTTCATGGATCATCTCCCGTAAACATTTTTTCCTATTTCAATCTCATTCAGCGGTGTCTTTTGCATTTTTTTTACAAATGTATGAAACACTAGGATGGCATTGGTCGTGATAAAGGCATAGTCAATTTGAAACCTCTTTGAAGGTCAAAGATAGCTTTGCCTAGTTCTCGCCTTACATCGTCGGGAAACTCTTAAAGTTCAATTCTGGCCTGATGGGCAATAACTATACTTTTGCCCATGCTTCCTTCGGGCACTGTAGTGGCTCTTGACTTTAAGTAGCCCGCAAGCTACACTTTGTTTGTGGAGAAAATAAGGATGATTTTAAAAATTTATGCCACCAGTGATGGTCATAAGCCTTTCGAAGATTGGCTTAATAATCTGAAAGATCCTATGTCTCGAGCACGTATAAGAACAAGGCTCGACCGTGTCGTAACGGGAAATTTTGGTGATTCAAAATCTGTTGGTGAGGGCGTGTTTGAGCTCCGTTTTACTTTTGGATCTGCATTTCGTGTTTATTATGGGCTTGAGGGAGAAGAGGTCGTCATCTTGCTTACTGGTGGGGATAAGTCTTCCCAAGAAAGAGATATCGCTAAAGCAAAGCAGTATTGGCTTGATTACAAAGGATTAAAAAATGAATAAGAATGAAAAAAGCGTTGATTACAGAGAGTCACTTATTGAGCGCTTAAGAGACAGCGAAGAAGAGCAAATGTTTTATTTAAAAGCTTCACTCGAAGATAACTGGGATGAACCTCATGCATTTCTTCTTGCCTTAAAAACAATAGCTGACGCTCGTGGTTTCTCAGCGTTTGCTGAAGATGCCGGACTTTCCCGAGAAAGTCTTTACCGGACACTTTCTGAAAATGGAAATCCAAAACTGGATACCGTTTTTAAAATGCTTCACGCCTTGGGAATGAAATTAACTGTTGAGCCAATTGATGACGAAAAGAAAGTTGGATAGTTAGAGCGGCCATCTATTGCAGGGTCTCAACATGGAATCAAAACATCCTTCCGATTCAGATCAAGCTTGCAAGGCAAAGAAAGATTGATGTCGTGATTGTCTGGGCGTTTCGTTTGTTTCAATTAATGAGGCGCTAGACTTCACCACTCCGGTAGGAAAGGCCAAAAGTTCTTTAATCTTTCTAGAAAGAACTCCATCTTAAAAAGACTACAAATGGATCTGGAAAATACATTTTAGTGAATCGAGGATTTCGGCCAAAAGTCTGAATTTTTTATTGAAGTCTTAGCTCATACACTCAAGATCAGAACCGATGTATTGGGACCGCTAGTCGCGGTCCCAATAATTAAATCATCAAATCATACTTCAAATCACCAAGCCTAACGGGCCACGCAGCGAACCGAGCCGACGTTGCTGTATCCGCGATGGCCGCCGTATAAGTAGCCGTAGGCACCGTCGAACAACCACGCGCTGCCCGGGTCGTCAGGATGCTCCGAAGAAGACCAGAACCAGTAATCCATATTCTTCAGAGCTGAACGAATACCGTTGTTGTTAGCCGTTTCAAATTCTTCTTTGGTAGGCAGACTCCAAGATTTCCCATCAATTTTTGGAAGTCCGACACAGGCCGCTGTCGCTTTAGCGTGGTTCTCCGTAAAAGGAAGACGGTTCCCCCAGATAAGGCCAGACATGTTGTCCTTAAATATCTCCTTATGTTCATGTGTTCTAGTGATAAGGATATAGTTACCCAGAACTAAGGAGCAATCCCGAATTTTTTGTTCAATAGTCCCCTCTAAACCACAAGACTCTTCACTCTCAGCTCCATTAATATGTTTATTAAGAAGGACTGAAACAACCTCGGAATCAAGATTATTACTCATCAGATACGCCGTAAGTTTTCTTGAATCTCTTGAATTTATGGGCAAACGAGTTTGATTCATTTTACGATAGGCCGAATAAAAAGCTTCGTGAGTATAAAGTGAAGCTTTATTAAGATTATTAAATTCCTCATAAATTTCTTGAGAAATAAAGATCTCACCATTGTCTGTGTAGTTGGCCACTTGTTCAAGTTTACAGCCTTTTTTTCTGATAATGGGAAGAGCATCATTTGTTAATTCAAGCTCATTTCCTTTGCTCACAAATACTTGATTTGCATAAATGGTGGTGAGTTCGTCTTGAAATCTTTTAATTGCATCTGGTCTTTTGACTAAGGCCAACTGCATGATCTGAAGCCGAGTCTCAACCGAGAGTGCATCTTCTGAGTAAGTACGTTGATAGAGTTCTCTTCCTTCATAAATATCCAGAAGTTCTGCAGAAGCAATGGAGCCATCAGCATGACGACAAACGACGGACACTCCACCATTACCGACGCCACCTTCAGAACCAGCAAAGGCCGACAGGCCCATTGCAAGTAGTGCTAACGAACTCATTTTTTTAATGACTGTTTTCATCTTTTAACTCCTTTGATATTGGAAAAAATTGTATTTGTAATTGATATGTTTCATTTCCCTTCTGTTCTTCTAATAGCCTTGAAAACTTCGCCTTAAATTCCCGGATCAATTGTTTGGCAGCAGGAATATTGGCCGTATTAATGGTTAGAGTTTCTGCAGTGAACTCCCTCATCTCTACGTTAACTTCCCTTAAAGAAATCTTGGCATTATCGAGCATCTGTTCGTGATAACTTTTAATGGCCTCAGAAGACACATCATCTGTTGTTCTTAGAATTCCCATGGAGGAAACAAGATTTCCGAGTTTTGTTCTTTTAATAAGTCCCTGCTGAAGAAGATCAACAAGAGTCTGCTGAATCTCCCTTTCTTGAACAGGAAACCTCAAACGGGACTGAATCCAAACTGGATCTTCTTGAAAATCCTCAAGTCTAACCATCTCTCGAATCGCCATGCCAAACCAGTTTGAAATGATGGTAAAACTTTTATCATCCAGGATACGTAAATTCGCATCCGGATACTCACGGCCCATCTTTTCCATAAGCATCACTTTTAATCGTGGATCATCTTTGATTTTACTTAGACGGATAAGGTCACAAAAATATGACGTTTCATTTTCATTAAAATTGAAATAGTGGATAAACTTGTCTGAAATGACCTTGCCCGGCTCCCTTTCACCAGTCAAAATCTTAGTAAGGGAAGATGTCCCCTTAAGCCCTAGTCGTCTGGCCCACAACCCCTGACTCCAAGTTTTATTTTGAGACTGCTTTTCTTTGAAGTGTGCCTTCAAAAAATCGCGATAGTCGCCATAGGTTTTAAGATTAAGAGTTTCCATATCCAAGATTTAACATGGACATAAATTTATTTGGAAAAATTGTTGGCAGAATCAGTAAAAGAATGGTGGCAATCTTGCCAACATGTAATTTTTACTTCATTTCAAACTGGTGGCAAGGTCCCGGGAGCATATGTTCTTTCTTAGGACGTTATGGCCGCATCCTTGAGGATACGAATCATATGGTGCTGACTGATACGGAGAAAAACGAGAGACGTGTAATAAAATCAATCAAGTTACTGAACATGCGCATAATCTAACATAATCGTTTTAAGATAATCCTCACTCAGCTCGTAGTTATCACCCCGACAGGCGATCTCTGAAATATCAACACAATTATTCCGAGAACCCCTAACACATTTTCTAACTTCTTTATTAAAATCATCACACTGATTCTCTCCCCATGAATTTTTAATCAGAAATATCTTTTTGCCAGCGCTATTTGTTTTATGACCGATGATTGTTACAGCATGCAGATCTTTTGATTTCTCACAGTTCGGATTTTCTTCACGACTAAAGGCCCTCTTCTCTCCTTCAAATGGCATTGCACACAATCCTATAGGAACTGGAAGACCTCGAGAAATTTGTTCGACAATTGATTTAAGGTCACTATCACTCACTGATTTTGAAGTATCAACTTTTGAACAACTCACAGTTTTACTGGCCTCAAAAAAGTCTTTACTCACGGGCCCAAGCATCAATTCCTTCTGGTAGGCCAGACAGCTTGTATTGAGTTTTGTGTAGAATTTTTTTAGAAAACTTGAGGCCGCTTGTGTACGCATTTTTTTGCGTGCCATTTCTTCAACTATTTGCCCATCCCTTGCCTCTAAAATTGACTGGCCGGCCACAACCCTTATTCCCAAATTGGCAACCTCATCAAAGACAGACCTTGCCATGTCTTCTTTAATTTGTTTTATCACTGATTGATTAAAATCAGACAAACTTTGAAGATCACTCCCGCCTAGTCCAAGTTCGCTCAATTCGCAGACACTATCTTCAATCTCATGTTCACTGCTTGAAAGCAAAATAATATCTTTTTTGGAAAACTCTTCTATTTCATTTAGCAAAAAAGCATAGTTTGATAATAAATCATCAAATTTAATAATGAGATCATTAAAATGAAGTTTTATTTTTTTATTATCCAATGCCTTAGATTCTAAAAATAATGAAAGTGCATCCACTGAACAAATCTCATCATTCAAATCTTTAGCATCATTTAGAATATCGCAAGAATGGCCACCAGAAATATACCCCATTTCCTGGTGAGTTTTTCCAAGGGCAGTGACGAGCAATGGGTGGGGCTCAACCACACTGCCTGTTTTTTTATTCTTTTGTAAGTTCAGTGCAACAAGAACGCTGTTGCCTGCATGTGCGTAACAAGTACCAGAAATTTGTGCATAATAAGCTTGATTCGGCAAAAGGTTTACCTCTCCCTCTTCTGCATAAAGATGCTGAAATAAAAACAATATTAAGATCAGTACCATTTTATCCCCTCTTCAGGATCCATTAAAATGATACCTTATATACAGATAATTCTTGAGAATAAAAATGGTCATATTAAAACCCTAAGTTGCCATATTCACAATGTCCTGAAGCAATTAAAACAAGGCTGCATTACCCAGGTATTTAGGTAAGAGAAACCATTTGATGCGCTAAGTGGGAAGAAGAACTAAAGGGGGTACAATTAAAATTTGATGATTGATTTATTCGTTGCGTGGATAGAACTCGTTATTATTTTTTTTGATTCCCATGACTTGGCTTTGACAATCTTCTAAGGATATTCCGTAGTTTAATGTACACCAAACGTACAAAAGTCCTTGATAGGCGCTGTTCATTGGTTCCACACTTTGTCCTAAAAATCAAATATTGAGTCTAAATTAGATTCCTACAGGAGAACATATTTCAATTAAAAATCCATTTGGATCTTGCACATAAGAGACGGTTTGGCCCCAAGGTTTTTGAGAAGGTTTCGATATTTCAATTGCGCCTGAAGAAACAGCATTTCTGAAAGAAGAATCTACATCACTAGTCACTAAGGCAATTTCCATTTCACGACAAGGTCGGGCCGCTTTATTTTTAAAAAAACCTATCTTGTTTGAATCGGCCAAATCAAAACTAACAAAGGCCAGAGTTGTTTCACCTGTATCCAATTCACCGTAGTCACCTGATTCATGAATAAACTTTTTTTTAAGTGCAAAGGCTTTTTCATAAAATTGAATTGTATCGGCAACATTTTGTACATAAAGTATTGTATAACCCAACTTCATAAGTCTCCTCTTTTTGAATACTAAGATTCATTTTAAATATATTTACTCATTAAAATGATTTCACTGAATAAATTATTTTTTTCTTAAGATCCGGGTCTTGATTTGAAGATCAGATTTTGATGGCCGATCTCAATTCTCTACACATTTTAGCAGCTTCTTCATTGAAGGTCCAAGAAACCTTGAGCAAGTGGATTACGTGAGAACATGATAGAAAATAATAATCAGTCTTCCTTGCCGCCTTGATCTAATAACCTTTGGGCCTTTTCCAAGGCCAATTCAATGTCACTACCGAAGGGCCTTGATAGAAGTTCTATCAGTTCTTCGGCGGCATATACAGGTCGTCTTTTTTCAAACGTTCTGAGTCTGATGATTTTACAACTCACCAATTGTTTGATTGCGTGAGTACTTGCTGGCCCAGATATTCCAAGTTCATTCTGTAATACCATTGAAGTAATAATAGGTCTGTAGAGAAGGACATCAATTGCTCTTTGAGCTGTTGAGTTTTTTCTGAATTTACCTTGGTCTTTCCATTTTTCGTAAAGACCAGATATGGCCTCTTTACTTTTTTTGACCTCAAGATGACTTTCTACAATTGCCTTACATATGAATTCGATGAGTGGATTATAATTTAATTTTTTTTGGGCCTCTTGCAGACATTGTATGTATTGGGCGTTCATGGCCTCTACATATCCTGATAAATAGAGCGGCATGTGTCCGGCGCACACCATTTGTAAGGACCACAGGACCCTACCTGTCCGGCCATTACCATCAGTGAATGGATGTACTGCCTCAAAATGTGAATGTCCTATTGCAAGCCTTACAGGAAGAGTGAGACCCATACCCGCATCTCCTAGTTCAGCTAACTCTTTATCACCGAGCCAGTTTAATACTTCCTCAAGACATCTACTTACCTCAGAAGGAGGAGCAGGATTATAGATAGAGTCGTCTTTTCGGTTGAGTCCTCCGATGGTCACAATGCTTCCAGGATCTCCAGGTGTTCTGAGTTTTCCAGGAATGCCTTTAGAATTGGGATCGATCTCGACGATTTTTTTATGGATCTTGCAGATAAGGGAAGTCGTGAAGATTTTTTCCTTTCTTTTTAAAGTATCTTCGATAACTTCCTCTAGAATAGTTGCATAACTTCTTACTGCCTGATGCTCATCTTTACCATTTTTTTGATCACTAAATTCATCAGGAGATAATACATGATCAATTGTGGACCATGTTCCCTCTAATCTGGAAGACTGTACAACTTCACGTCTAACGAAAAGATAATTGATGAGCCTGTCTTGTTCGCTCATTTCTTGTGGGGACGGTAGAGAATTTAAGACTCTTAGGGCCTCTGAAATCAGAACATATGGTAAACCTGAAGTGATAACCCTGGGTGGTGGTGGGGGAATGACAAAAGATATGTTTTCCCATCCAGGTTGATTGATTTTAGTAACCCCATAAGGACGTTCTTTAGTGGGGGCCTGTTGAAGAGAAGGAGCTAATTCTTGTTTTTTCATTACCTTATAAATATATCACTCATAATAAGGTTTTAGAAACAACCTTATTATTAACTAGCTAAAAAAAAGGAGTATTCAATGATTTTCTTAAATGATCACATTGAGTTGGATCACTGAGTAAAAATGTCTGAGTCCCACAGATTTACAAGGAATCAAGATATAAACCACGTTTATATTCATTTGCACCTAGCTCCTATAACTTTTGCCATCTCTTTTGCCTCCTGAAAATTGGCAACTTTGACTTTCATCTCTTTTAGAGGAATCACATTCTCTTGACCTCTCGTATTCAGTGATACTGAAAGTGTCTTTTCGCTAGCAGAATCTAAAATAATTTCTTTTATTTCTTTAGAGGTAAGGCAAGGGGCCAAAAGAAGAATTTTTGCAGCAAGGTTTGTAATGAGTGGAGCGGCCATTGAAGTACCGCTTTTGAGAGCACTTTCTGTGCCAGGGATTATACTTCTAATGTCTGAGCCAAGAATAAAAATATCTACAAGATTGCCGTAATTTGTGTAGCTTGCAA